>NZ_JBDWVM010000107.1:0-3159 GCF_039984035.1 Planktotalea sp.
GGATTACTTCACAGCGACAAAGGCCAACTTCGGCATCCAGATTGGCGCGAACCAATATGCGCACGTTCTGTTCTTCATCACCGAAGACGCACTGCGCGATTTCCGCGAAAGCGACGGATGGGCCGCTGGCGCAGATGTTGACGCCTCCTTCCTTGGTGAAGGCGAGACGCTTAGCACCGATACATCAACAGCAATGTCGCCCGTTGTTGGCATCATTTTCGGACAAGCGGGTATTCGCCTTGGCGCGACGATTGAAGGCACGAAATACACACGGATGTTCCCGAACTAGCCTCTCGGGCATTGCACCCTAGATCATGTTTCTGTTACAAACGAGCTAACAAAATATAGAGGCTCGCCCAAAACGCGTGCCCGGTGACAAGTCAGGAAATACCGCGTGAACGACACACCAGAAACCCCTGAAAACGAAGACGAAAATCCGAATCCAGTTTCGGCGTATACAGGTCCGTCCATCTCCATCACTCAAGAGATGAAAACCTCATACCTTGATTATGCGATGTCTGTGATCGTTTCTCGTGCGATTCCCGACCTGCGTGACGGCCTGAAACCGGTTCACCGCCGCATTCTTTATGCGATGCACGAAACAGGTAACACGCACGAAAAAGCCTACCGCAAATCTGCCCGCCCTGTTGGCGATGTCATGGGTAAATATCACCCCCATGGGGACAGCGCAATCTACGATGCTCTGGTGCGGATGGCGCAGGACTTCTCTATGTCGCTGCCTTTGCTTGATGGTCAGGGTAACTTTGGCTCCATGGACGGCGATAACCCCGCCGCGATGCGTTATACCGAAGTGCGCATGGATAAGCCTGCAGCCTATCTATTGTCCGATATTGACAAGGAAACGGTCGATTTTCAGGACAATTACGACGGAAAAGATCGCGAACCTACAGTATTGCCCGCGCGCTATCCGAACATGTTGGTCAATGGCGCGGGCGGTATTGCCGTTGGTATGGCGACCAATATCCCTCCTCATAACCTTGGCGAAGTGGTTACCGCGACGCTTGCATTGATCGAAAATCCGGACCTGACGACCGAAGAATTGATCGAATATGTTCCTGGTCCAGACTTCCCCACAGGCGGTATGATGCTGGGGCGCAGCGGTGCGCGCAAAGCTTATCTTGAAGGTCGCGGCTCTGTCGTTATTCGCGCGAAAACACGCGTCGAAGAAATCCGCAAAGAACGCTATGCGATCATCGTGGACGAGATCCCCTATCAGGTGAACAAGTCCTCCATGATCGAAAAGATCGCAGAGCAAGTGCGCGAGAAGAAAATCGAAGGCGTTGCCCACGTTCAGGACGAAAGCGATCGTAACGGTGTGCGCGTCGTGGTCGAATTGAAACGCGATGCAACGGCTGAGGTTGTTCTCAACCAATTGTTCCGCTTCACGCCGATGCAAACCTATTTCGGCTGCAACATGCTGGCGCTGAACGGTGGTCGCCCGGAAACGCTGACACTGCGCCGCTTCCTGACCAGCTTTATCGACTTCCGCGAGGATGTAGTTGCCCGCCGCACAGCCTATGAGCTGCGCAAAGCGCGCGAACGCTCGCACATCTTGTGTGGTTTGGCAGTTGCTGTCACCAACGTGGACGAGGTCGTCGCGACGATCCGTGCCTCTGCAGATGCCGCTGAAGCGCGCCTGAAGCTGATGACACGTCGTTGGCCAGCGGGTTCCATCGCAGAATACATCAACCTGATTGATGATCCGACCCACAAAATGAACGACGATGGCACCTATAACCTGTCCGAAACGCAGGCCCGTGCGATCCTTGAATTGCGTCTGCAACGTCTGACACAAATTGGCGTTCAGGAAGTCACCGATGAACTTAAAGAACTCGCCGCAAAGATCAGAGAATACTTGGAAATTCTTGGTTCACGCGAGCGGATCATGGGTATCATTACCAATGAGCTAGAAGAGGTTCGCGCCAAGTTTGCCGTGGATCGTCGTACTGAAATCGTCGACTGGTCCGGCGACATGGAAGACGAAGATCTGATCGAGCGTGAGGATATGGTCGTAACCATCACCTCTGGCGGTTATATCAAACGTACCCCTCTTGCCGATTTCCGCGCGCAGCGTCGTGGTGGCAAGGGCGTCGCTGGTATGCAGACCAAAGATGAGGACGTCATTACAACCCTCTTCGTGGCCAACACGCACACGCAGCTGTTGTTCTTCACAACCGATGGCATGAGCTACAAGCTCAAGACATGGCGTCTCCCCCTCGGTGGTCGCACGGCCAAAGGCAAGGCGATTGTGAATATCCTGCCGATCCCCGTCGGTGTTTCCATTGCAGCGATTATGCCGGTGGATCGCGACGAAAAAGAGTGGGACGATTTGCAGGTGGTCTTCGCGACCTCCGCAGGTACCGTGCGCCGCAACAAACTGTCTGATTTCACCAATGTCATGCGCAACGGTAAAATCGCGATGAAGTTTGAGGGTGAGCATGAAGGCACAACGCTGATCGATGCGCGCATCGCCAGCAATGATGATGATGTAATGCTCGTGACCAATTCTGGCCGCGCGATCCGTTTCCGTGCAACGGACGTGCGTGTGTTTAACTCGCGCGCTTCTGTCGGTGTTCGGGGTATCAAGCTGCAAGGCGATGATACGGTCGTCTCCATGTCCGTCATTCGCCACTTCGATGCGAGCTCGGACGAGCGTGCCGCCTACCTTAAGATGCGCCGCGCGATGGCGGGTCTTGCGGATGATGCAGAACTGCCAGATGAGGAAGAAGGCGATGCAAATACGCAGCTTCCCCAAGAGCGTTATGCAGAAATGTCTGCGATTGAGAACCTGATCCTGACAATCACGACGGGCGGCGCAGGCAAACTGTCCTCCTCACACGACTATCCGCTGCGTGGACGCGGCGGCATGGGCGTCGCGGCCATGGACAAGGCAATGCGCGGCGGTGATGTGGTGGCGAGCTTCCCAGTGGAGCTGGACGATCAGATCATGCTGGCCACCTCCAAGGGTCAATCGATCCGTGTCCCTGTTGAAGGCATCTCCTTCCGCTCGCGTTCTGCAGGCGGCGTAAAGGTGTTCAACACGGGCAAAGGCGAAAGCGTTGTGTCAGTCGCGCGCATTGCAGATCAAGGCGACGAAGACATGGAAGGTGCGGACGACGCTGCGAGCACCGACACCGA
>NZ_JBDWVM010000108.1:0-9894 GCF_039984035.1 Planktotalea sp.
CGGGCGAGGCGATATGTTCGTTGTCGAAGGCAATCTCTTTGAAGAAGGTTCAGACGCTGTCATTTCGGTCTGGGGCACGTCTTCGCGCGCAATTGATGCCTATAAGGCCGGTGAAACCGCTGATCTGGGGGACGGTGAAACCCTGACGCTACAGGCCAACGGAGATTATCTTTGGACAGGCAATGAAAAACAGATTTCTGGGCGCGCCCAGCGTGTGTTTGCGACTGCAAAGAGCCCACCCAAGTTCACCATCGGGAATTATGTAAACGTGCTCTCATCGGGCAACAGCACAGAAGGAATGTCCAAAGCGTTCTTCAACACGCTGACCGTCACGATCCCCGCAACCATCATCCCCATCACAATCGCCGCTTTTGCCGCCTATGCCCTCGCGTGGATGGAGTTTCCCGGGCGCGCCCTTTTGATCGCTATTGTTGTCGGGCTATTGGTCGTACTTTTGCAACTGGCGCTCATCCCGTTGTTGAAACTGCACCTCGGCATCGGGATCGGAAAGGGCTATCTCGGGGTCTGGATGGCCCATACCGGATTTGGCTTACCCTTAGCCATATATCTGCTGCGCAACTACATGATCGGCCTTCCGCGCGACATCATCGAAAATGCCAAGGTAGACGGCGCAACGGACTTTCAGATTTTCACGAAAATCGTGCTCCCGCTGTCCTTCCCGGCGCTCGCATCATTTGCAATTTTCCAGTTCCTGTGGACTTGGAACGATCTGCTGGTGGCGAAAGTTTTCCTGATCGATGCCACCGGCCAAACAACCGTAATGACGAACCAAATCGTTGAGCTATTGGGCACAAGAGGCGGTAATTGGGAAATTCTGGCGACCGCTGCATTTGTGTCTATCGCAGTGCCCTTGGCGGTCTTCTTTTCCATGCAACGCTTCCTCGTGCGCGGCCTTCTGGCTGGCTCCGTAAAATAGAGACGACAATGACTAGAATGGACAATAAAATCGTGCCTAACACGTTGGAAAAAAATGCAGATTGGTGGCGCGGTGCGGTTATCTATCAAATCTACCCACGCAGCTTTCAGGACAGCACTGGCAGTGGCACCGGCGATCTAAAAGGCATCGCAGACCGGCTGCCTCATATCGCCGACTTGGGCGTAGATGCGATTTGGATTTCACCGTTTTTCAAATCCCCCATGGCCGATTTTGGATACGATGTCAGTGACTACTGTGATGTCGATCCGATGTTCGGCACCTTGGCTGATTTTGACCATCTCGTCAGTGCAGCGCATGCCTTGAACCTAAAGGTGATGATCGATCTTGTGTTGTCGCACACCTCTGAAGAACACCCTTGGTTTGCACAATCCCGAAGCACGAAAGACAACGCCAAAAGCGATTGGTATGTTTGGTCAGACCCAAAGCCAGATGGCACACCGCCAAACAATTGGCTGTCTATTTTTGGTGGCTCCGCATGGCAATGGGATGCGCGCCGCGAACAGTATTACCTACACAATTTCCTGACTTCCCAACCAGACCTGAACTTTCACACACCTGCGGTGCAAGACGCGCTTTTGGATGTCGCACAGTTCTGGCTGGATCGCGGCGTGGATGGCTTCCGGCTGGATACGATTAACTTTTACGTCCACGACGCTGAACTGCGCGATAATCCCGCACTCCCCCCTGAGGAACGCAACGCAACAATCGCGCCGTCCGTGAACCCCTATAACCATCAAATCCATCTCTATTCAAAGAACCGTCCGGAGAATTTCGCCTTTTTGTGGAAACTACGCGCATTGATGGATCAATATGGAGCCGCGGCAGTGGGCGAAGTGGGCGACGCCCAGCGAGGGCTTGAGATTATGGGTGAATATACCGCCGGCGATGATCTTATGCAGATGTGCTATGCCTTTGAATTTTTGTCCAAAGAACAACCCACCGCAGCCCGTATTGCTGAAGTTCTGACAAAGGTCGATGACGTAGCCAGCGATGGCTGGGCCTGCTGGGCATTCTCAAACCACGATGTCGAACGTCATATCAGCCGCTGGACGCTTTCTGATGCCGCTGCGCGCTTGATGACAACCCTAATTCATTGCTTGCGTGGCTCGGTCTGCCTGTATCAGGGCGAAGAGCTCGGCCTCGCCGAGGCAGAGGTCGCGTTTGAGGACTTGCAAGATCCCTACGGTATTGAGTTCTGGCCAGAATACAAAGGACGCGATGGCTGTCGCACGCCGATGGTCTGGCAAAACAGCAATTCACATGGCGGCTTTACTGATGCAACGCCATGGTTGCCGGTTTCCGAAGCGCACCTACACAAAAGCGTTGCCGCACAGACAGAAGACCCCTCCGCAATGCTACATCACTACCGCGCAGCGATTGCTCTAAGACGGGCTCACCCCGCGCTTTCAGCGGGTGAACATAGCGATCTCGGGAGCACCGGTTCAGTGCTGCATTTCAAACGCACATTGGGGCAAGCTGATCTCTTTTGCGCCTTTAACCTCTCGGACACCGAAGCAGGAATTTCCCTGCCAGACGGACAATGGAGCCAAATCGGCCACGATCTTGGCAGCGCACCGATCACCAACAGCGTGGTTAAACTCGCACCGTGGCAGCCGCTTTTGGCACAACGAAACTCATAGAAGGATCACATCATGGCTGATCTCAAACTCACGAATGTCGAAAAGACCTATGGCGGCTCCGTAAACGTCCTGAATGACATCAACCTAGATGTGAAAAAGGGCGAACTTATCGTCTTTGTTGGCCCGTCCGGCTGCGGGAAATCCACACTGCTGCGGATGATTGCAGGGCTTGAAAGCATCTCCAGTGGGGTTTTGGAAATTGACGGCGAAGAGGTGAACAATGTTCCGCCTGCGCAGCGCGGGATTGCCATGGTGTTCCAGTCTTACGCGCTTTATCCGCATATGACGGTGCGGGATAACATGTCGTTTGCCCTCCAATTGGCAAAGAAACCGCAAGTTGAAATTGACGCTGCGATCACCAAAGCCGCCAAAATTCTGCAACTTGATGAGTATCTGGATCGTCTGCCCAAGGCGCTATCAGGTGGGCAACGTCAACGCGTTGCGATCGGGCGCTCCATTGTTCGCGATCCCAAGGTCTATTTGTTTGATGAGCCGCTCTCTAACCTCGACGCAGGGCTGCGCGTTGCTACGCGCATCGAAATCGCGCAGCTGAAGGAAAGCATGCCCGATAGCACCATGATTTATGTGACACACGATCAGGTCGAAGCAATGACACTCGCCTCGCGCATCGTGGTTCTTGCGAACAAAGGCATCGCACAAGTCGGCGCGCCTCTGGAATTGTATGAACGCCCAGAAAACGAGTTTGTTGCGCAATTTATTGGCTCACCTGCCATGAACCTGCTGCCGGGCAAAATCACCGGCACTGGGGCGCAAACAAAGATCGCCCTTGATGGTGGCGGAACCGCAGTTTCAGCCGTGCCTACGACAGAGGCGGACATGGGCCTCAAGGTCAACGTCGGTGTGCGTCCAGAGGACTTTGTACCAACCGAAGGAGACGCAATTTTCAAAGGTAAAGTGAATTTTTCCGAAGCATTGGGCGAGGTAACTTTGCTCTATTTCGAAGCCCAAGGAGACAATACAGCCGTAATCGGAAAACTGCCTGGCATTCAAACCGGCGCGCGCGGAACGTCTATGGCGCTCACGGCTGATCCCGCAAAAGTGCAAGTTTTTCACAACGAAAGGTCGCTCTATTACCGTTGAGTTTCCAGTTCTCTTCGATTGCTCAAGAAATCCGCCTTAGAAAACTAACGGAGTGCAATCGTTCCGTCTGCGGCGAAATTAAATTGGTTATGAGAGCGGATTCAGATAGGGACGCCTTGAAAATGCAGCATTGAATAAAAAAAGACCGAAGTTGGTTTAGTCCCACTTAGCGGCCATCGTCAGTGGTTTTGACGTACTTTTTTGGACGCATTCGCAGCTAATATCAGCTTCGAGCCGAACGTGTAGATTTTCTGCTGCGCGGCCAAAATCGGCTTTTGGGATACAAAACAATAGGCCTTACTAGTCACTTTGGCCAACTTGCTCGAAGAGTTCGGCAGCGAACCCGGTGGTTTCTCTTGAGGTCAAACTAGGTCTTGCTTTTCGAAGTTATCTTCCCCTGTTCTAGTAGGTAGCGCACTAGATCACTGCCAGTATTTGGGTGAGTTGCACACTGTGGTTTTGAGTATAGGTTTGGCCCCCCACATCTGGAGGAGCGTTGAATGACTGGGTGTTGTAACCATTGGTCAACGCTCCAAAACGCTCTCCCCAGAAGGCCTCACGGGCGTCCAATGTCTCGTCACACCAGTATATTTCTTCAACTAGCTCGAACGAGAACGATCGTGGGCCATGCAAATCCCATGCCTTTTGCAGATGAGGATTGGTGTGCTCCCTCATATACAAAGCTTCGACGTGATCGTTCCGACGACTCCAAAGATCTTTGGTTTGGCCCACGTAAAGACGACCTTTTGGTCCTGTAATCTTGTAGATTCCGCATTTTGTCTTTTTCGTTGCCATCTTCCCCATCCAACATCGACATTAGCGGCAGTCTGACGGATCTTTAATGTGTTTTATATGGAAAAAGCTTTTAAGAAGCGTCTGAAATAGGTTTCTCTACCCGTGGTATCCTTAGGCAGACGTCAGGCGGGTCGCAGCGAATTGGCGCTTTGTCCGCAGAGCGGACAGCTACACATTTTCACAAAGGAGCGTTAGCAGCGAATGTCGGCTTCGAGCCCCTTTTCCCCGATGCTGCACTATCGACGAATGTCGGCTGTCTAGTCTTGGGTTACTCCTAGGACCCAAATTGCAATCGCATTTATCGTACCCGGCGAGTATGCATATCGACCTTCCGCTAAGAAACGCATGATCGCAAACCAAGACCAGTCCTTGGTCAGTTGCCAATTGTAGGAACGCGCTTTCAAAAGGCCGTGTGTTGCCTCAGGCCAAACGATGATCTGCGTGGCTTCATTCCGTCTAGCGAGTGCCTCCAGATATATTTCGGCATTACGAACCGCATCCACGTTCAGATCATCGGCACCCCAGATGGCGAGAAGAGGCAGTTCTAAAGTGGACAGTGCCTGTCGTGCATCTGCGGTCCGATTGCGTTGGTTGAAGCCCCAGCGATCGCGAGACATATTTGATGGAGCATCGCTTTCTTTAGCATCCTTCCCGAATATTCGTTCGTCTTCTTGGTTCTGCGCAGTAATCATCTCGTTGATTGTTTCGGTATCGAACCCATCCATTGCAAGCCGTGTGCGTGCGTAATAATCCCCTTGGTCCTGCCAAGAAACTGCGGGGCCCACGAGCACGAGGAAATCAGCGTCTTCTGGCGTTAACGCCGGCAACACCCAGCCAGCCTGTGAAAATCCTATCGCGCCGATAACGATGCCTTCGAAACGGTGCTTTAAAACTTGCAGGGCAGCGCGGGTTTCTGCGGTCCGGTCGGCCATGGACTGGAGCAACCAATTGCCTTTTGACTGCCCGACACCAGGCTTGTCCCAAGCTGCTACTGCAATCCCTTTATCCAGAAAAGCATTGATCATAGGAGCGTATCCACCTGAAGACGTCCGGTCCTGAGCGCCGTCCCCGTAGACGAACGCCACTACGGCATTTGGTGCTTTGTCGGGCAGCCAGATTGTTCCTGAGATACTGTAACCGTCGACCACAAAGTGGAGGCGTTCATCGGCGCGGCGATCCAAATCATGATCAGTAAGCCGCCAAAGGATAAATCCTATGAATGCTAGCACTATAAGACTGGATGCGAGGAGTGCCCAAAGCTTCAATTGATTTCTCTCAGTGCCGTCACCAACTATCATTCAGATAGGAGGCCACGCCAATGAGTTCAATCCAAGCAACGCGCAACTTAACAATCGAAAATGATCTTCGGTACGAGCATCGTCACCTTGCAGCACGCGGGTACTGGAACGCTTTCGCCCGAAAGCTGCGATATCCGTTAGGACCAGAAAAAAAGGCGGTGCATTTCATCGAAAGTGTTCTTGATCCAACTCATGCATTGAGCGCGGTTTCAAAAGATGGACAGTTTCTTGGAGTTGCCGGATTCAAAACATCCAATGGTGCGCTCGTTGGTGGCGGCCTCACTGATATGGCGAGGACCTATGGTTGGATGAGTACAATCTTCCGTGGATTGATGATCAGTGTTTTGGAACGAGATTGTACCGAAGATACGCTGCTGATGGACGGCATCTTCGTTCAAGCAAATGCAAGAGGCCAAGGTGTGGGCACCGCGCTTTTACAAGCGGTTGAGGCCCACGCTGCGTCGATGGGTCTGAGCACTGTACGGTTGGATGTCATCGATTCCAACCTACGTGCCCGCGCGCTCTATGAACGTGAAGGGTATTCCGAGATTACTGTCAAAAATCTCGGCCCACTCCGCGCCGTTTTTGGGTTTTCGGCCGCTATGGAAATGTCGAAATCGGTTGGCTGCTAGCCCAGCGTTACGACACAAGCAGCCATTCAACGTCAGTATTCTTCACTCGCTTTGTCCGCATCTTTCTCATTCGCGAGGCTTGAGATTTCGCTGCGGCTGCTCCAATGTCGGTTGTGCAGTGAAACAAAAGTAGTCAAGATCTGAGACTGGCTCGGAATTCAGTAGGTGTCATCTGCATGTGTTGCCTAAAGGCAGAATTAAAGCCCGATAGCGATCCGTAGCCCACAGAGAGCGCGATCTGCGTTATTTGCATGTCCGTAGTCGATAGGGCTTCGACGGCGTTCATGACCCGAATATGGCGTAGAACCTCACGCCACGTCATGCCCATTTCGCTCGCAAAACGACGCGCCAAGGCGCGTGGCGATTGGTTGGACATCACAGCAATTTCTTCAAAGTTCAATTCTGTATGTGCCATGCTCTCGGTGAGTTGCATCGCCTTGAGGAGTTGCGATGAAACCGGTGACGGCAATACACATTTGCTTGGAACCAAAGCTAACTTTTGAACCACGTCTGCTAGCGTCCCGAAAATGCGTTCCGCAAACGGGGACAGCGGCCCGACGTCACTTCCCCAATCCCGGCATTCGCGGACGAGTTCTCGTGCGAGCGGAGACATTTCGAATACCGTCAAAACACGTTGTGGCTTGGCCATAACCTTGGGGGAAAACAGGACGGAAGCTGTAGTCAGCTTTGACAAGACGGTGATCGTGATTGGGTGATCTGCTCGGATCAAGGCAGCGCGCGCAGGAGGCAGCGTCCAACGCTGCCCATCAGCCTCTAAGCGAACGGCTCCCTCCAAAGCGTATAACAAATAATGCCGATCCACCTCAAATTCTGAGGGCTCAGCGGGCTCGAAACTTCGATGAAAACAATAGGCGTCCGGTTGCATATGCCTTGTTTAGTTTTGATTGATTGTAGCGTCAAATCGCTTACTGGTGGGTGGCGTAACCATGATGGGGCGCAAAGTTTCTCCGATGGATACAAAACTGTCGGATGCAATATAGGCTTCAAATGAATCAGAGCTGGCCCACTCATGCAGGACGCCGACATCCTGCTGGTTCGTTGCATCAAGGAATGGAATAAAGGCGATACATCCATCCATCGCACGAACGGCCGAGACCTCTTGTTTCAGTGTTTCTATTGCGGACGTTCTGTTCTCAGGTGCTACAGAGAAGATTACATGAGCGATGAGCATTTAGATGCCTTCCTGTGATCAAGGTTTTGAAAAGATATAGCCGAGACTGGTCCGGCTTGGTGGACCAGTCAAAAATTTGTGTACGCGCATCTTTGTCAGGCCGGCGTCTTGCGCCATTTTGCAAATGGTTTCAGGCCGAAACCAACGATGCCGAAACCGAAGCCAAATCATCCAATTGCACCAATGCGGCTTGGAAACGGTCAAATATAGACGCCCGCCCGATAGCAGTTGATCAGCAAGCTTTTGCATCACGTCGGATGCATCATCAAAATGTTCTAAAACGTGAGATGCGAGGATCGTGTCAAATTTTTCATTCTTGGGAAAGTCCTCAAACGTCGAGTGCACGATTTGCGGGCTCAGTCCGCGCTGCATAAATTTTTCGCGGGCCCGCGCAAGCATCTCAGAGGAGGGATCAAGGAGTATCATGTCTTTGCTACCTCCGGCTTCGATCCACGAAAATGCGAATGTACCTGTGCCGGTTCCCACATCCAAAACCGTCCCGGATGCCAAGGTGGAATTTGCCAGGAAATCAGAATAGGCGCCTACGTAGCCAAGACGATGGGCTTTCTTGCTCCAGTGAGGAGCGACTTTTTCATATGCCATGAGTGTGTTCATGCCTAAAAGTTTAGACTTTTAAGGGCCGCTTGCTCACGCGCAGATGCCAGATATTGACGTGAAACGGCCAAGAACATTTTCGCACTGCTAGCGGCAAAGCCGACTTTGGCACAACCTGCAGCATCTACAGCTTTGGGCTCGCTGTCAGATTTCGCCGCCAGTTGTTCGAATATCTGCATATGATCTGCCGACGATCATTCATTGCGTCGTAAGCTGCGATATGAAGGGCTTGGCCTGAGCAGCTGATGTCCGCTCTGAACTTGCCTGCTGCGCTGGCATTGGTCTGTTCAGAGCCCAAAACGATCTATGCTGCAAAACGCAGCAATGTCTGTTTTGAAACTGGGCACGTTCCACCTGACCAAAAACCAGCGTCAGAACGAAGTGGTTGCGCTTTGGTTTATTGGAGCAATCGCCTGGACAAGATCTGGACTGCCGCTTCAAATCGTTGCGGGTCTTGTGCGACGCGGGCTGCCAGTTGCGCACCTTCGAGCAAAGGCAGGGTGGCGGCGGCTTCGGCTGCCGGATCGGCGACATGTAGGATCGTTTCATCGGCTTGGCCCAGTGAATACACCCTCTCAAGCCATTGGGTCATCATTGTGCGAAAACGGCCCATTTCAGCAATCGTGTCTGCTGACAGGTTTTCTGTACTGGTCGAAAAAGACACGCATAGGCACAGGCTTTGACCGCCTTCAAGTGCGCCATGATATCGCTTGATCAAAGCGGTCAAACGCGCCGCCCCTGTTGCATGGTCTTGGTCAATCTCGTCGCAAGCGGATTCCAAATCTGAATAATACCGCTGCATCAAAGCGATGGTCAAAGCTGCTTTACTGGCGAAATGATGATGAATACTGGCCTTGGTGATTCCGACGTCGGCGGCCAGGTCGGCGTAACTGAACCCATCAAAGCCACGCTTGCGCGCGGCCCGTTCAGCCGAATTGAGAAGAATTGTCTTGGTATCGGTCGCCATATCTTACCCAAGCCCTGTTTTACTGAAGTTACTTAGAACATTTTCTGCCGCTTCCAAAGCACCTTCGATGTAGCCCCCGAAGTCAGGGGCAACCTCTGTCCCTGCGAAATGCAGTTTTCCGTTCCACAGGTTGGTCATCGCCTGCGGCAGTCCGTATGTCGGATGGCTGTAAAACGGTGCCTGATCCGCTTCGGTCGCAGTATAGGGATCAAAGGCCCAGTCTTTGACATAGAGCTTTTGGGGGTCGGCTGCTTGCGGCCCGAACAGCCGTACCAATTGCACGCGGAGGTGCTGATGCAACAGTTGTTCGTCCACGCGACCTTGGGGCGGTACGCCAATAAATCCAAACAAACCATATGGTCCCCCCTCAAGCGGGGATGCATCATGGATTTCTACCATCGGGCCTATCCGGCTCATCGCGTCACCGGACAAGCCTTGCGTGCGCCAGAATGGTGTATCATACACTGCGACAGCCTTGGCCTGACCTGCCATCCATGTCGCGACACCTGTCATGGCTTGGAGGGCGTTTGCAGGTAAAGCGGGTGAAAACGTTATCTCGGCCGCAACACGTGGCGGGACGGCAAAGACAACGTGGTCTGCAGAAACGTGCTCGCCATTTGTCAGTGTCGCCGTGCACTGATCGCCGGACATGTCCAGTTTCATGACCTGTGCGTTGAGCCGTTTGCGATGATCCGG
>NZ_JBDWVM010000109.1:0-3048 GCF_039984035.1 Planktotalea sp.
GGATGCGGCGACTGTCGAAGCTGTCACAGCTGCGATCTTTGCCAACCTTGCTGAGCTACAGGCCGAAAACGCAAATGCACGCCAGATCGATCCGGCGATGTCATTGAAGTTGGCGATCCCACTTCACGCAGGCGCAAAAGCGTATTTCGATAAGCAATAAATGAAAGGGGGCCTTCGGGCCCCTTTCTCCATACTTAGGGGATGACGCACCATGGCTTCCGTCTTGTCGGCTCTCAATACCAAAAACGCAATTTTCTTGGCGGGCCTCGCCCTCGGCGCCTATCATTTGATGGTGGTGTCTGGTGTCATCGCTATTTCGACAATGCCGATGCGTGTCACACATGTCATGCTCGCGCTCTCATTGTTGTTTGTTATCAAACCAACCTCTGAGCGGCTCGCTGGAACACGGTTTAACACAGTCTTTTCGCTCGCTTTGGTCGCTGTGACCGTTGCGGCCAGTGCCTATCTGTTGACACGTTGGAAAGCGATTGCCTTTAGCGGAGGCATCACAAATGACATGGATTACTATGCAGGCATTGTCCTGCTGATCGTTGTCTTTGAAGCCGCGCGCCGAGGGATCGGCTGGATCCTTGCAGGGATCACGTTTGTCTTTTTCTTATATCCCTTCCTTGCCCCTTATTTACCCGGCGTTTTAGAGGGACGGGGCGCATCGCTTGAGCGTATCGTGCTGGTTCTGACTACAGATACCCAGGGTATTTACGGCATCCCTGTTGGCGTTGCAGCGACCTATATCATTGTCTTCACTATCTTTGGCGCATTGCTTTCGAATTTTGGCGCTGGCGATTTCTTCTTTGAACTCTCCAATAGATGCACGCGTGGCCTGCGCGCAGCCTCGGCCAAATCAGCGGTTCTCTTTTCGACGCTTATTGGCATGGTCAGCGGATCAGCTGCGGGCAACGTGGCGGTCACTGGCACAGTCACAATCCCGATTATGAAGCGGGAGGGATACGAGCCGCACCAAGCCGCCGCGATTGAAGCAGTTGCGTCAACAGGGGGGCAAATCATGCCGCCCGTTATGGGCGCTGCGGCCTTTATCATGGCTGAGATTGTGGGCGTGCCTTACACCGCTGTCATGCTTGCTGCGATTATACCTGCGCTGCTGTTTTTCAGCTCTGCTTTCATGGTGGTGCATTTGCAGGCTGTGAAATCAGGCATCGTGCCAAACAGTTCCAGTAAAGAAGATGACGATATCCCCCTCTGGAAAGTCATGGTGAATGGCGGACCTTTCATCGGTGCTTTTGGGACGTTGATCACCATGATGTTGATGGGCTTTTCGCCTTTCATGGCCTCGCTTTGGGCGATGGTCGTTTTGGTGCTGGGTGACATCGTTTGGAACCGCAAGATCGACGCGGCTTTCTTTAGCAAAATCGTGACAAGCGTTTCTGAAGGTGCACGTTCTGTCGTGACCATTTCTGCGGCTTGCGCGGCGGCGGGCATCATCGCAGGTGTTTTAGGGGTTACTGGATTGGGCTCCAAGATTGCGACGCTGATTGATGTGGCTTCTGGCGGGTATCTTTTCTTTGCGCTCTTTTTCACGATGGTCACATCCATTATCTTGGGCATGGGTCTGCCGACCACAGCCGCCTATCTGATCTTGGCGACGGTGGTTGCACCCGCCCTTGTCAAACTCGGTGTTCCAGTTCTGACGGCGCACTTCTTCGTTTTCTACTATGGCTGTATTTCCACGATTACGCCGCCAGTTGCGCTTGCATCCTATGTGGCGGGCGGGATCGCAGGGGCGAATGTGAACAAGGTAGGTTGGACCGCTGCGTCCTATGCTGCGACCTCCTTTGTTCTGCCCTTTGCCTTTGTTTACGGCCCCGGCCTACTCATGGGGGGTGGTTTGATCGATAACGCATTGGCCATCCTCACAGCGGTGATTGGCACCTTCTCAATCGCTGTGGCGATCATTGGATGCCTGAATGGAAAGCTCGCCCCACACTGGCGCGCGGTTGCGGCAATTGCAGGTCTTTGCCTGTTGTTCCAAGGGTGGATCAGCGGCGCTATCGGCATCGCGCTCTTTGCGGCGCTCGTGATCAACGATCGAACGAATTCTAAACCAGCCTAACGAGGGGCGCTTCCATGACACATAAAAACTATCGCCGCGTTGTCACCGGCCATGATGAAAACGGTGTTGCAATCATTGAAAGCGATCAAATCGCGACACAAATTCTGGAACGCCCAAAACGTCCTGGCGTGCGTCTGACAAACTTCTGGCTGACGGATCAAACGCCTGCAGAATACGACGGACCGACAGAGACCTGCACGGGTGATTTCATCCTGCACCCGCCAAAGAACGGTACGGTGTTTCGCTGCGTTGAGTTCCTGCCCGAAGACCCGGAAGTCATGGCGCGACTGTCTAGTGAAGACGGTGCTGCGGCCTTTGCCGAAATGGGCGCAGGTGCGAACATTGTGCAAGGTGGGCGCCATCCGTGGATGCACCGCACGGATAGCGTGGATTATGGCATCGTGATGAATGGCGAAATCTGGATGGTTATGGACAACGAAGAAGACGACGTGCTGCTCAAAGCCGGCGACGTTGTTGTGCAGCGCGGCACCAACCACGCTTGGGCCAATCGCGGGACAGAGCCTTGCACGATCATGTTCGTTCTTATCGATGGCGTGACCCAAGCGGGTGGCGGCAAGGGCATTCCACCGCGTTAGGCTTCGAGCAAGATAAATATCCCAACGAGGGCTATGTAGCAGATCAAACCGTATCGGAGATTCCAGCGCCACGTCAAAGTGGTTGGTGGAATTTTCGATGTCGCCGAGATCAGCAAGGTCGCCGTTGCGTTGGGCGAGGCAAACATCGAAATTGCCCAACCCGCGCTCAAGGCAAAGACGATATGCGTCGGGTCTGCGGGGAGCGTTGGAAAGCTCTGCACGACTTGCCCGATGAACACGACAAGGATGATCGGGCTGAGCGCGATTTGACCGCCCAAAGTGATCAAGATCGGCAGGCAGGCAAGGAACAGCCAACCCGGGACCGACCCCAAATCGATGTTTTGTACTAGGGGCGCGACGGGC
>NZ_JBDWVM010000110.1:0-4821 GCF_039984035.1 Planktotalea sp.
CGACAGCATGAAAGAAAGTACAGGCCACGGCTCCCCCCTGCCGCACATGGTCCACGGCGGACCGGGTCGCGCAGGTGGCGGTGAAGAGCTCGGCGGTGTGCGCGCAGTTCTGCATTACATGCAGCGCACAGCGATCCAAGGCAGCCCTGACATCCTCACCGCGATCAAAGGCACATGGACCGATGGTAGTGCGGAAATCCCCGCGCCTGCGCATCCTTTTACGCGCACATTCCACGAGCTTCATATCGGAGAAACCATCAATACCGAGAGCCGCGAAGTCACGATGGAAGACATCGAGCATTTCGCACATTTCACTGGCGACACCTTTTATGCCCACATGGACGAAGAAGCCGCCAAGCGGAACCCGTTCTTCCCTGGGCGCGTGGCCCATGGTTACCTTTTGCTCAGCTTCGCAGCGGGTCTGTTTGTAGAGCCGAATGAGGGTCCAGTGTTGGCCAACACTGGCCTTGATAATCTAAGTTTCATGAAACCCGTGCAAGCGGGCGATCATATCAGTGTGCGTCTCAGCGTGAAAAAGAAAACGCCGCGCAACGATGAATACGGCGAAGTGCGCTGGCATGTGACGCTCAGTAATCAGGACAAGGAGAAAGTCGCAGAGTACGAATTGCTGACGATGAACGCCTATTCCAACTAGGAGCAACACCCATGCAAGTTGATTTCTACTTCGATTTCTCCAGCCCCAACGCCTATCTCGCGCATAAACTCGTGCCCGCGATGGAGCAACGCACAGGCGTAGAAATCACCTATCAACCTGCTTTGCTTGGCGGTATTTTCAACGCGACAAACAACAAGTCTCCCATGGAAACCAATGCCCATGTGAGCAACAAGATCAAATATGATCAGCTTGAATTTGATCGGTTTGTGAAGAAAAGCGGTGCGACAAAGTTCCGTTTCAATCCCCATTTTCAACTGCGCACTGTCTTTATGATGCGCGCGGCAATCGCTGAAATGCACAAGGGCAACCTGCGTGCCTATGTGGACGCGGGCATGAAAATCGCATGGGAGGACGAGGTCAACGTCAACGATCCTGCCACAACCGCGGCGGCCTTATCCGCAGCGGGTTTCGACGGCGCGGCGCTTTGGGAAGCCAGCCAGACTGAAGCTATCAAAACAGAACTTTTCGAGCGCACCAACACCGCTGTTGAGCGCGGTGCCTTTGGCATGCCAACTTTCTTCGTCGGTGACGAAATGTTCTTCGGCAAAGACCGCATGGATCAGGTCGAGGAAGAAATCACCAAACAATCAGGCTAGTTCGGTCAGGCCGAACGCTCTGCCTGACCAATAGCTGTAAATCCAGCAGCATAGGCCTCGATATCGTCGATTGAGGCATCCCCTTCGACCGCATCCCATTGCTTTTTGTGGTGATCATCAGATTCAAGATCGGTGCGGAAGCTATCGTTTAGACGGTTAATCATATTGAACATCGCGCAGGCCATAGAAATTTCAACAATCTCAGCCTCCGTGAAGTTCGCTTTCATCTCTCCCCAAACCTCATTATCCCGCTGCGCAGTGTTCAGGGTCATCGCCTCAGACCAAGCAATCGCTGCGCGATCTCTGGCACTGAAGAGAGAACTGGTTTTGTAAGACCCGTCTAACATCGCTTCCAGCTCGGGTTCTGAAATGCCCAAACCCTGCCCAAAGACAGATGTATGCGTCATGCAATAGGTACAGGCGTTGGTCATAGACGTTTTGATGCAGGCCAAAGCGCGCAGACGTGGCTCACATGTTGCACCCAGATCAGGCTGGCGCACCGCTGCGACCATTCCACCAAACCAACGCGCGAGATAAGGGCTGTGGGTCGCTAAAATGCGCTGCAAATTTGCCGTGCGTCCGAGCAAACGATCGGATGCCTCGTACACATGCTTGGTCGTTCCTGTCGCTTCATCGTGGCTTTTGCCCGTCAATCGTTGAGACATTTCGCGCTCCCCTTTTCGTGTTAGCTGGCTGAATGCCGTTGAACTTACCGCCTGAAACCGCGTTTCGCCTACATAAGTTCTGATAAAAGACAGTCGCAAAAGTGATACCTCGCGGCCCTTAGAGCGCTTTGAGCCTTGCAAATTTTGCATAGGGGGTATCCGGTTTTAGCGGTGTTCATTTCGACGGATAGCCCCAAGTAAGTACTAAGCAAAAGACCTATCCAAGAACGGAGTTCTTCTAATGGCATACGCAAATATTGAACACGGCGCCTCAAACCTTCGCCAGCTGATTTCTGCACCATTTGTTGCACTTAACAACCTGATGGACAGTCTCGCAAACGCCAATGCAATGGCCCATGACGCTGAACAACTCGTCGACATGTCCGATGCACAATTGGCAGCCAAAGGGCTGACACGTGCAGAAGCAATCGAAGCTGTGTTTGCGAAACGCGCGGACAACTAAGCGCCCAAAACTCCCGATCAACGGTGCGTGCCTAACGGTGCGGACCGTCACCATGTGCCCAAATCCTCCCTGCACGCCAACTTGTCATTTGTCCCGATTGGGGCAAAAGTTTTGATCACGGGTGCGTTGGTGCCTGCATCAAAGGACACGCAAAGAGGGCGGCGCTATGAGTGAAGTGATCAAGGTGGAATGGTTCGATCTCGACGAGGGATCAAAGATCGAGACACTTGATTGGCTCCACAATAGCTACCTTCCCAAAGTGCAAGCCAGCGCTGGTGTCGGTTGGGTCGGTCATTACGACATCGTGCAATCCCCCACCAAAGGTTACATTGACGGTGCGCCAGAAAAGCATGAAACGACGGATCCAAACATTGCAACAGGTTGGCAAAATGTCATCTTAACAGCAGCGCTATCTTCGGAAGTTTTCTTTGGCCAAGACGCGCCACTTGATGCCATCGCTGAAAGCCATGCGCCCCAACTTAAGGCGCTCCAGAACTACCGCACGTCTGTCTACCTTGAAGAGCAGGTCGTCAATTCACCGGAGCAACGCACATCGCCCTATGGTATGGGACCCCCGCCCGCGATGCAATTTGGCCATTACAATACAAATACCCCAGAAGATGATATCGAACTGGCCCGCTGGTATCGCGGTGAACGGTTCTCGCGTGTTTCTGTCACGCCCGGCATGATCCGTGGTCGTAAACTGCTTTCGATTGCCGGTTGGGCCAAACATGGTGTGCTTTGGGAATTCGCCGACCTGCCCGAGGGCGATTATAGTTTTGAACATCGTTTCGTCGCTGCTGATCGCGATGACGAATGGCAGGGTCGCCATGTGCTAGAATATGTGACCCATTGCTACGGTAGTCCCAACGCGGGTCGCCTTATTTGGCCCAAGCGTTAAAGCGGCTCAAAGATCAAAGTTCGTCGGCATCATCACAACATCCCGGATCGTCATATGACGGGGCCGTGTGAGCATGAAGGCAATCACCTCTGCAACTTCAGCTGGCTCTAACAGGCTTCCTTCGCGCTTTGCCTCTTCCAGCTTCTCGGCGGGCCAATCTGCGATCAAGGCACTGGCAACAGGACCAGGTGAAATCGCACCAACACGAATGCCATGTTTAAACACCTGACGCCGCACGGTTTGTACAAAGCAATCAATCGCCCATTTAGACGCGGCATAAACAGGTTCCCAAGGGGTCGGATAATGTGCCGCGAGCGAGCTGGTGACGATAATGTCCCCTGCCCCGCGTTCGATCATCTGGGGCAAAACATCATGCACGTTCTTCATAACGACATTCACATTCAGGTTCATCATTCGATCAATCGCGGTTGTATCCGCATCGACCAAATCACCACCAACATAAGTCCCAGCATTCGCATGGAAAATATCAACCTGTCCGACCAGTGCATCAATGCGGTTAACCATCGCCGCACATGCCAAGGGATCAAGTAGATCGATCTCAAGGACCTCAACCTTAGAGCCAAGCCTTTGTTTTGCGTGCTCTAACGCTTCCGCATCGCGGTCTATCATCACAACGCGCGCGCCGAGTTCCAGCATCGCTTCAACACTTGCCAGTCCAATTCCAGAAGCTGCACCTGTAACAGCGGCGACTTTTCCGTGAAGTTTACCCGTCATGGCATCCAACTTTCATTTCTTATTGCCTCGCCACACTAGCCCAACTGCTCAAAGTCTTGAACAATATTTCAAAGCAAATCACACGCGTGAAACACAGCTTAGCACCTTAATTTCATTGCTTTAAATCGCGTGTCTCAGAATTCATCAGGCTACCTAAGCCTAGCAAAACCTCACAGCTACTGCTCCTTTCGTGAGCATCTGTGCAGTGATCACTGCGACATTCTGTCCTAGAGTTAGGAAAGCTGCAGCATCCCGCCGCGGCACGCACCGCGACCCAATTCCGGGTCGCCGGAAAGGAGAAACTAACATGGCACGTATAATCGTACCCACAATAACCGCTTTTGTATCCCTGATGACTGTCTGGGCTGTCACAGCTTCTGTCATCGCGTAACAATTGGGGTCGCGCCTTGGGAGTATATCCCTCAGGCGCCACCCCTCTATGCATCAATGGCAATCAAACCGCACAAATTTGCGCATATCACCAACCGAGCTTATTCAGGATCGGTCAGTGTCAATTCAACAGGCGCCAGACCTTCGATCTCACCACGCAGCACATCGCCAGCTTGAACAGCGCCAACACCAGCAGGCGTACCTGTCATGATCACATCGCCAGGAACAAGGTGATAGAACTTGGACAGATCCGCAATCACTGCAGGTACGGAATGGATCAGATCAGCGACGCTCGCGTCCTGACGCAGCTCACCATTCACAGATAGGCTGAGGCGTTGATCTTTCAGGTCACCAAAATCAACAGCTTTGCTAGCCTCTGCAAAAATGGCCGCGGC
>NZ_JBDWVM010000111.1:0-26159 GCF_039984035.1 Planktotalea sp.
TCGCCTATGTGCATGATATCGGCACCTATACGCATGGCGATGACGACGCCAAACATCGCGCGGATTTCTTTGACAGCGGTTACGACGCGCTGGTGGAGCTAAAACGCGCTGGACGGATCGGGGCCTTTGGTCTCGGGGTGAACGAAATAGAGGTTTGTTTGGATGTCATGGATCACGGCCCGATTGATGTGATCTTACTCGCGGGGCGCCTGTCGCTTTTAGAACGACGCGCCGAAGAGGTTCTTGTGCCAAGGTGTCGCGATGCGGGAACGAGCCTCGTTTTAGGTGGCATCTTTAATTCTGGGATATTGGCGACAGGTGTTACGGCAACGTCCACCTATGACTACGGCCCTGCGCCCGAGGCAATAAAGGCGCAGGTCAATGCGCTCGCGGCGAAGGCTGAAGGCTTGGGAATATCACTCGCTCAGGCGGCTTTGCAATTTGCAGTCAGCCATCCTGCTGCGGCCTCGGTACTGATTGGCACAGCAAAACGTGCCTCGTTTGAACGCAATATCGAACTTGCAAAGCAAGACCCTCTGGAAGGATTTTCCGACATCTTCGGATGACGGTTTTTTGTCTCCCGCGTCAGGTGGGGGATTTAGTTTGGCTTTGATCGCATTTGAATGATGTGATTATATATGAATACGGCGGATGTCTTGGGAGGACTCTGGTGCAACTGGTGAAGCGAAATTTGGCGGCCAAAGGGACCATGCAACACAGCATGGTTTTGCGCTCGCACTTGCTAAGCGTTTGGGTGGCATAGATGCAGCCTCGAATTGATGCGCATATGCACTTGTGGCAGCTCGCTCGTGGTGACTACGGTTGGTTGGACCCCAATGATCCAAGCCTTGCACCAATCGCGCGTGACTTTGCGATTGAGGATGCAGCGACACGTTTTGCGAAAAACGGCATCAAAGGATCGGTCGTTGTGCAAGCTGCGCCAACGGATGCAGAAACGAGCTATCTTCTAAACCTCGCAGATCAACACGACGTCATTCTAGGTGTCGTTGGATGGGTCGATCTAAGCGACAATAAGGCCGCCGAGCGCATCCATGATTTGAGCGCGAACCAGAAGTTCAAAGGTGTGCGCCCGATGTTGCAAGACATTGAGGATGTAAATTGGATCGCAAAGGCGCCCAAGCCTGAGGCAATACATGCGCTTGTCGAAGCGGGCCTTCGCTTTGACGCTCTGGTTCTGCCCCAACATTTGGCGGCTCTTCTGAAGTTCACAGAGCGCTATCCAGATTTGCCAATCGTCATCGATCATGCAGCAAAGCCTGTGTTTTCAAACGATCAGAGAGACCCGCGGCATGAGATGTGGCGGGAGGGCATGCAACGTCTTGCGCAGGAAACTAGCGCCATGTGCAAGATTTCTGGGCTGCTGACCGAGCTGCAATCAGGGCAAGTGGCGGATGCTTCAATTCATCTAAAACCGATTGTGGATGACCTTTTGGATTGGTTCGGCCCTGACCGCTTGATGTGGGGATCCGACTGGCCTGTGCTCAATTTAGCCAGCTCGTATCGGTCTTGGTGCGATCTAAGTGGGGCGTTGTTGTACGGGCTGAACGCGGATGAGCAGAAGGCCATCTTCGAAACGAATGCAATGCGGTTTTACACCTTGGAGGACGAGGGATGAGCGATCTGATCAATATGAATGGGATCGAAAAAAGGTTCCCCGGTGTGCATGCCTTGAAAGACATGCGTTTTGAGCTGCGCGCAGGCGAGGTTCACGCGCTGATGGGGGAAAACGGCGCAGGTAAGTCAACGTTGATGAAAATCCTGTCCGGCGTTTACACGCGCGACAGTGGCTCCATCACGTTGTCGGGCAAGCCTGTTGAATTCTCTGGTCCGAAAGAGGCGCAGGATGCGGGCGTTGGCATCATCCACCAAGAGTTGAGCTTGATGAATGATCTGACAGCAGCGCAGAACATCTTTATTGGCCGCGAACCAAGAGGGCGTTTTGGCCTCTTGGATGAAGGTAAACTAAATCAGCAAGCAGCAGACATTTTCGCGAAAATGCAGCTTGTTCTTGATCCCACAACACCCGTGCGTGAGTTGAGCATCGCCAAGCAGCAAATGGTCGAGATTGCTAAAGCGCTAAGCTATGAGAGCCGCGTTCTGGTGATGGATGAACCAACCGCGGCTCTGAATGACAAAGAGATTGGCGAGTTGTTCAAGATCATCGAACAGCTGCGCGCTGACGGTGTTGGCGTCATCTATATCAGTCACAAAATGGATGAGATTAAGCGCATTTCGGATCGTGTCACGGTCCTGCGCGACGGTGAATATGTCGGCACTCGCGAGAGCAAGGAGACGACTATTCAAGAAATCATCGCCATGATGGTTGGCCGCGATTTAGAGCTTGAAGAATTGCACGTGCCGGACGTTTCGCAAGCTGCCGTCGCGCTGGAAGTCGCTGGCCTAAACCGTGGCCGCGCCGTGCGCGATGTCAGCTTTCATGTGAAAAAGGGCGAAATTCTCGGATTTGCGGGCCTCATGGGCGCAGGTCGCACCGAGGTCGCACGCGTGATTTTCGGTGCTGACCGTTTGGAAAGTGGTGAAATCCGCGTCAACGGCGCCCCTATTGATATTCGCAGCCCGAGCGATGCCGCGAAAGCCGGCATTGGGTATCTTTCGGAAGATCGCAAACACTTTGGCCTGTTCTTGGGCATGGACGTTCGCTCCAACATCGCTATGGCGGCCATTGATCAATTCACTGGCTTCGGCGGGGTTCTGGACGAAGCTGGAATGGCTGCGGCGGCTGAGAGCTACATCAAACAAATCGGCATTCGCACACCTTCGGATCGGCAAGAGGCGCAGTACCTATCGGGCGGCAATCAACAGAAGATCGTCATTGCGAAATGGTTGCTGCGGGACTGTGACGTGCTGATTTTCGACGAGCCAACACGCGGCGTCGATGTAGGTGCGAAAAGTGAAATCTACAAAATCCTGAACGAGCTGGCGGCGAAGGGAAAGGCGATCATCGTGATTTCCTCTGAGCTGCCTGAAATTCTACGCGTCAGTCACCGGATCGCGGTGATGTGCGAGGGGCATTTGACCGGCATTCTCGGTCCTCAATCTACACAAGAAGAGATTATGCAATTGGCCACAAAGACCATGCAATCTCCTGAACCTAAATCCAGCGGAGCTGCAGCATGACGACACTTAATGAACACGCGGACCAAGGCGCAGCGGCCAAAGTCCTTGGATATCTCAAGCGAGAACAACATCGGTTTTGGGCCTTTAGCGGCCTGATCGTCCTGTTGATTGGCTTTAGTTTGGCGTCCCCGAATTTCTTTCAGACGACGAATATCATTTCAATCCTGCAAGCAGCGTCGGTGAATGGGGTTCTTGCGATTGCCGCAACGCTGGTGATCATTACAGGCGGGATCGATTTATCCGTCGGTACGCTTATGACGTTCTGCGCGGTGATTGCGGGGGTTTTGCTCACTAACCTTGGACTGCCTATCTACATCGGTATTCCAGGCGCCTTGATTGCGGGCATGTTGAGCGGCGCACTGTCGGGGTTCTTTATTGCCAAACTGAAAATTCCACCCTTCATTGCCACGCTGGGCATGATGCTGGTGTTCAAAGGTCTGTCCCTTGCGATCAGCGGTGCACGTCCGATCTACTTTAACGACACCCCTGGCTTTTCCGAGATTTCGACGGGCTCATTGATCGGAATGATCTTTCCGTCCGTGCCTGTCCCGAACGGGGTTCTGATCCTGTTCCTTGTGGCGATTGGGGCCTCTTTCATCCTGACGCGTACGGTTCTGGGACGTTTCATTTTCGCCCTTGGCAGCAATGAGGAAGCGTTGCGTCTGTCGGGGATCAATATCGATCGCTGGAAGATGGTTGTTTACGCTCTCGCAGGCGCGATCTGCGCCGTTGCTGGAATCTTGCTTGCCTCGCGCATCAACTCTGCTCAACCCGCGATTGGCCAAGGCTATGAGCTGGATGCAATCGCGGCAGTTGTGATTGGCGGTACGTCCTTAACTGGTGGCCGCGGTACGATGCTGGGCACCATTATCGGAGCGCTCATTATCAGCGTCGTCGCTAATGGTCTGCGCATTCTGTCGGTTCCGCAGGAATGGCAAATCGTTGTGACCGGCACGATCATTATTCTCGCAGTTTACGCAGATATCCTGCGTCGACAGCGCGCCTAATTTGGTGCGCCCGTTGGGGTGCGCTGAAGACAATGCAAGGCGGATCGCTTTGCACTGAGAGTGGGGCAAATGCCCTTGAAACCGAAGACTAAACATCAACTGGGAGGTTAACATGTTTAATAGAAGAACACTTATCGGGGCGCTTGCGGCCACATCCATTTTGGGCGGCGCAGGTGCTGCATTTGCAGAAGACAAGCCATATGTTGCGCTTATCTCTAAAGGCTTTCAGCACCAGTTCTGGCAGGCAGTGAAAATCGGCGCGGAGCAGGCGGCAGAAGAATTCGGCGCGACTGTGACCTATGAGGGTCCAGACGGCGAAGGCGCGGTTGATCGTCAAATGGACATGATCTCTGCTGCGATGGCGAAGAAACCATCTGCATTGGGCATTGCTGCGATTGATAGCCAAGCAACTGTGCCTTTGCTCAAGCGTGCACAAGCGGATGGTATCCCGATCATCGCATTTGATTCAGGCGTCGCTAGCGATATTCCTGTTACAACGGCGTCAACGGATAACCTTGCCTCCGCGCGTTTGGCGGCTGACAAACTGGCCGAGCTGATCGGTGGATCTGGCAAAGTTGCTGTCGTTTCGTTCGATCAAACGAGCCAAACAGGTATCGAACGCCGTGATGGATTTGTGGAGCAAATCGAAGCGGCGCATAGCGGTGTTGAGATTGTAGCGATTGAATATGGCGGTGGTGACCATCTGAAATCTGCAGAGATCACTAAAACGTTGCTTCAAGCTTATCCTGATCTCAAAGGAATTTTCGGCACCAATGAAGGCTCCGCAATTGGCGTTGCGATTGGTAAAAAGGAAACCGGTTCGGACATCGTCGTCATCGGCTATGATTCAGGAAAAGCGCAGACAGATGCGATCCGCGAGGGTGTTATTGCTGGCGCGATCACACAAAACCCAGTTGGCATCGGTTATGAAACTGTGAAAGCAGGTATCGCCGCCGCAAAGGGCGAAAGTGTTCCCGCACATATCGATACGGGCTTCTACTACTATGATGCGTCAAACATCGACGATCCTAAGATCGCCGCTGTTTTGTACGATTGATCCTGAAACAAGGGTGCGTGGGAAACCACGCACCTTACTGACCGTCCAAAACGTAAGGTGCGTGGTTCTTCACGCACCTTCAATTTGGTTTGGGATTATATGACAGCACTTGCGATTGCCGTCGCGCACGCAAACGGCTGGCCGTCATTCCGTATTCTTTCTTAATTGCTTCGGACAGGGTGCTCGATGTTCCAAAGCCCGTCGCCACCGCAATTTCGATGATTGGCATTTGGGTCTCTTCAACCATCGCGCGCGCGCGTTTTGTGCGCAATCGTTTGAAAAACCGTGCAGGCGTTTCGTCAAATGCATCCTTAAATACGCGTTCTAAGTGCCGTGTTGAAACCCCAATGGACTGCGCAAGATCGGCAATTGGCAAAGGTGTATCAAGGGAGTTTTCCATCTCTTGAATCGCGGCTTTAACGCGAGGATCGTGAAGGGCAGGGTTTTGCGACAAGGTGCTGGGCTGTTCCGCATGGCTTTTGCGCACAAGCGGCAAGATCAACTGGTTCCCTAATTCTGTGACAGTGTTTTCACTCAGTTGATCGGCGAGCAGCCCAATCACCAATTCTTCGGTTGATCCAGAGCCGGCGGCAGTGATGATCCCCCCCGACATTTCGGAAAGATGGTTGGTTAAGCTGGGGTAACGTCCATCTTCCTGCAACCCAACGCTATCGCGCCAATGTGTGGTGACAGGGGCATCGTTGATCTTGGCGCTGCGAATATAGGTCGTTGCGGCATTCGACAGCAAAACGACGGGGCGGCGCAAACGCTGCATGTGCCGCGCGCGCGCTAGCCAACTAGAAGACGCGCCGCTTTTACCACCCACAACGAGCATCACATCAGAGAGCTCGTAGTTGTCAAAGGCAGGCTCCGCGCGCAAGATCATGCCGCATTGCGCAGTGACTAGTCCCGGGCTGTGCGAGACGTATCGCCATGTAAAGCGTTCTTCGGCCAAAGCATCATTTGCAGTCTTTAAGGTATGTGCAATTGCGGAGGCTTCATATTCGCTAAAGCCTTTGCCGACGTAGATTTCGAAGCTGCGCAAATGCGCGCGAGAGGATCTATCTGCCATAAGTGCAGCACCAACGAGCGAGGACAGATGTTCGTCTGCCGTCGTGAAGAGGGGTGGTGGTGCGGGAATGTGTCATCACAGACTCAGGCAATTGGTTCCTTTCAAAGATTTCACAATTGGTAGGGTGCCGTCCAGCGCTTTAGTGATGGGAGGTAGTGCGTTTGATCCTAAAAACAGGCGCAGGTTTGCCCGTACATGCCCTAAACGCCGTGGCGTCGTGTCTTAAGGGCAGTGCATTTTGCCCCTTTAGGCATTGGGATGTTTGCGCTAAACGCGGCGGTGTTGTTCATGCGAATAGATTGAGTGTTTTATGGCGCAAGACCTAGATTATGATGTGTTGATTGTCGGTGGCGGTATCAACGGTTGCGGCATCGCGCGCGATGCTGCTGGGCGCGGCTTGCGTGTTGGTTTAGCCGAAATGAATGATCTGGCCTCTGCCACATCAAGCGCATCAACAAAGCTGTTCCATGGTGGTCTGCGATATCTGGAATACTTCGAGGTTCGGCTCGTCCGAGAGGCGTTGATCGAGCGCGAGACGCTGCTTCGTGCGATGCCCCATATTTCTTGGCCTATGCGCTTTGTGCTGCCTTATCACAAAGATATGCGTTTTGAGAGCGCCACGCCGACGTCTAAGCTGTTGAGCTTTATCATGCCTTGGATGAAGGGCCGTCGCCCTGCGTGGCTGATCCGCTTGGGACTGTTTATGTATGACAACTTGGGTGGTCGTAAGATATTGCCCGCGACCTCCACCGTCGATTTACGGAGCGGATCAGAGGGCGCACCGCTCGATGATCGATTTGAAAAGGCCTATGAGTATTCCGACTGCTGGGTCGAAGATTCACGCCTTGTGGTGCTGAATGCGCGCGACGCTCAGGCACGCGGCGCGGATATCATGGTGCAAACCAAAGTTACCGGCGCACAGCGCAATGCAGATCATTGGGTTGTGACGCTTGAGGATCAAAGCACTGGCACCGCGCGCGAAGTTCGCGCCAAGATGATCGTTAACGCTGCGGGTCCTTGGGTAGGTGACGTTCTGAACGGCACGCTCGGTCTGAATAGCCGTGAAGGCGTGCGTTTGGTGCGCGGCAGCCATATCGTGGTGCCCAAGCTTTATGACCATGACAAATGCTACTTTTTCCAAGGGGAAGATGGTCGCATCATCTTTGCTATCCCATATGAGGGCGATTTCACCTTGATCGGTACCACTGATGCGGATCATAGCGATCCGTCTGAAAAACCGACCTGCACGCCAGAAGAACAGGACTATTTGGTCGCTTTCGCGTCGAATTATTTTAAGAAACCTGTAACACGGGACGAGATCGTCTGGACCTATTCGGGTGTGCGTCCGCTTTATAACGATGGTGCGGAAAACCCATCTGCAATGACGCGCGACTACACGTTGAAACTGGACGAGACCGCCGCGCCTTTGCTGAATATTTTTGGCGGTAAAATCACAACTTATCGCAAGCTTGCAGAAAGCGCCCTATCCAAGATTGAGACCCAGTTTGAGGGGCTGAGCGGTGATTGGACAGCCGGTATCGCCATGCCCGGTGGCGATTTTGCAGTCGACGGCGTCGACGCGCTGATCGCAGAGCTTACGCGAGATTATCCATTCTTGAACCCGCGCTGGGCGAAACGTTTGGTGCGCGCTTATGGCACCGAAGCGCGCGACATTCTTGGGAACGCGACAAGCAAAGAAGATCTTGGCGAAGATTTTGGCGCTGATCTGACCGCGGCTGAATTGACGTGGCTCAAGGCCAATGAATTTGCTCGTACAGGCGCGGATGTGCTTTGGCGGCGCAGCAAATTGGGCCTGCGTCTGAGCGACGAGCAAGCCGCGCGCGTGGATGAGGCGATGCGCGCCTAGCCGCGTGTGTTCGGCGGGCGGGTAATCCTGCGCGCCAGCATGCGTTCGCGCAGGAAGACAAAAAGCCCTGCGCCCATGATTAGTAGAATGCCAACTGTTACGGCGATATCTGGCAATTCCCCAAAAATGACGAAGCCCCAGAACACCGCAAGCGGCAGTCCAACATATTCGAACGGTGCGACCGTGGCCGCGCTGCTGATGCGGTAAGCTTGGCCAAGGCAATAACCAACGATTGCGGAGAGGAATCCGAGACCAATCAACAGCGGGATGTCGGCCGTCGCGGGCCAAATCCAAGCGCGCAGCAAGAAAATGACCGCACCATTTTCGACGCCTTCGGCGAAACGACCATCGCCAGCGACGACAAAGAATATCGCGGAGACAAGAATGAAGGTCGCTTGAATGTAGATCGCGAGGGCAGAGGCTTTGCTGCTCATGCCGAGCTTGCGCGTCATCACTTGGTTCAGCGCATAGGTGAGCGCGGCGAGTACAGGTAGCAGTAGCACAAGGCGGCTGACATCGCTGTCTGCCATGCTTTGCCAAGGTCGTTGCATGATCAGAACGCCGACAAAGCCAACCAATACCGCCGACAGCCGCATCGGGCCGACCTTTTCACCGAGAATTGGTATCGACAACAAGGTGATCATCAAGGGCGCTGCAAAAAAGAGCGCGGTGGTTTCGGCTAGAGGCAGCACAGCAATAGCGGCGAAAAACGACATGTTTGAAATCACAATCATCAAAGCACGCAGCAAATGTAGCCAAGGACGGTTCGTTTTTAAAAGTGTCCAGCCGCCTTCGAATTGCAGCATAAACAGCGTCAAAATCAAACCAATCGCTGAACGCGTGAACACCAATTGGTGCAGTGGGTAGCCGCCAGAGAGCTGTTTAATCAGCATATCGTTCACTGAAATCGCCATGACGCCAATGAGAATGAAAAGAATGCCGAGGGTTGATGTATCACGTGTGCTCATACGTTCACCCTATCCATCGGTTAGTTTGATGTCTGCCCAATTGCGACACGTGGCAGAAATGGTTAGGCAGGTGACAACAAGGAGAATTTCATGGCTGCAATTTTGAGCGTTCGTGACTTGGTAAAGCGCTACGATGATGGGTTCGAAGCGTTGAGCGGGGTGACTTTGGATATCGAAGAAGGTGAAATTCTCGCGCTTCTTGGCCCGAATGGTGCTGGGAAAACCACATTAATTTCAACGATTTGCGGTATTACCGAAGGCACGGCTGGGTCTGTGACTGTCGGTGGCCATGATATCGTTGGGGGGTACCGCGAGGCGCGCCGTATGATTGGTTTGGTTCCGCAAGAGATTAACCTAGAGCCGTTTGAACGCGTCATTAACACGGTACGTTTTTCACGGGGTCTGTTCGGTAAGCCAAAAGACGATGTCTACCTTGAAAAGATCCTGCGCCAGCTCTCGCTTTGGGACAAAAAAGACAATCGCATCATGGAGCTTTCCGGCGGCATGAAGCGCCGCGTTTTGATCGCCAAGGCGCTCAGTCATGAGCCAAAGGTGTTGTTTTTGGATGAACCTTCCGCTGGTGTTGATGTCGAACTGCGCAAAGACATGTGGGAAATCGTTGCCGATCTGAAATCGCAAGGCACGACGATCATTCTGACCACTCATTACATCGAAGAAGCTGAGGCCATCGCAGATCGCATTGGCGTTATCGCCAAGGGTGAATTGTTGTTGGTCGAGGAAAAACAGGCCTTGATGACGCGTATGGGGCAAAAACAACTACAGATCGATCTCAGTGATGTGGTGAGTGAAGTGCCTGCATCGCTCAGCCATTATGATCTTGAGATTGCGGAAGAGGGCATGGCGCTGGTCTATAGCTACGACACCCGCGCCGAGCGCACGGGCATTACAGGATTGCTGGCTGATTTGGCCAAAGCCGGTCTTGTGATGCGCGATTTACAGACCAAACAATCGAGCCTTGAAGACATCTTTGTAGGTCTCGTGGCGGAGGACGCAGCATGAATTGGCAAGCGATACGTTCAATTTACACATTTGAAATGGCAAGGTTTTTCCGCACTCTGATGCAGAGCTTTATCTCTCCTGTCATTTCGACCTCGCTCTATTTCGTGGTCTTCGGCGCTGCCATCGGCAGCCGTATCGATCAAGTTGACGGGATTAGTTATGGCGCGTTTATTGTGCCGGGCTTGATCATGCTCAGCGTGATGACACAGGCGATTTCTAACGCGTCTTTTGGGATATATTTCCCGAAATTCATCGGCACGATATATGAGCTGCTGTCTGCACCAGTGAATTTCATCGAAATTGTGATCGGCTACGTCGGTGCTGCAGCAACAAAGGCGTTGTTCATCGGGGTGGTGATCTTGGCGACTTCAGCCCTGTTTGTTGATCTACAAATCCAACACCCTCTGGCGATGATGGCATTTATGGTCCTGACCTGTGTGAGCTTTTCACTCTTTGGCTTTATCATTGGCATCTGGGCGCAGAATTTTGAACAGCTGCAGCTGATCCCGTTGTTGGTCGTCACGCCATTGGTATTTCTCGGCGGTTCTTTCTATTCAATCTCGATGCTGCCGCCGATCTGGCAAACGATCACTTTGTTTAACCCTGTTGTGTATTTGATCTCTGGATTCCGCTGGGCGTTCTTTGGCATGGCAGATGTGCCAATTGGCCTGAGTTTACTGGCGATTACCGGCTTTTCTGCACTCTGCCTGATCGCTGTTTGGTGGATTTTCAAAACAGGCTGGCGTATCCGTAAATGAACACATCCAGATTATATCAGTGGCGCGCCTTGTTTCGCGCCACTGGGCCATCTACATCGCTCTTATGAAACGCTATCTTCCCTTTGTGAAATCGGACCCAACGGTCGCGGTTCTGCGTCTATCCGGTGCGATTGGCACGGGCGGGCGTGGCTCATTGAGTGATCAAGGCCTTGCGCCTGTGATCGAAAAAGCCTTTTCGCGTGGCAAACCCGATGCGGTTGCTCTGCAAATCAACTCCCCTGGTGGCAGCCCTGTGCAAAGCTCGCTGATCGGCGCGCGCATCAGACGGCTTTCTGAGGAAAAGAACATTCCCGTTTATGCCTTTGTTGAAGACGTGGCCGCTTCTGGCGGCTATTGGCTCGCGGCGGCAGCGGATGAGATTTACGCGGATGAGAGCTCTGTCTTGGGGTCCATTGGCGTGATTTCTTCGGGGTTTGGGGCTCATGTGTTTCTTGCTCGGCAAGGGATTGAGCGCCGCGTTCACACGGCTGGGAAATCCAAATCGATGATGGATCCGTTTCAGCCGGAATCCGAAGAGGACGTTGCGCGCATGAAAGTCATGTTGGAGAAAATCCACATCAACTTTATCCGCCATGTACAGCAGCGCCGCGGAGATAAGCTGGACAAGAGCAAAGATTTGTTCACTGGTGACATCTGGATCGGCAGTGCCGCGCAGGATGTTGGCCTAATTGACGGAATTGCGCATTTAGTCCCCTCAATGAAGGCGCGTTTTGGCGATAAGGTGAAATTCCGTCGCTACGGTCAAAGGCGCGGATTGATGAGCCGCATCGGTGCACACATCGTGGGCGATGCTTTTGCAAGTATTGAGGAACGCGCAGAATTCGCGCGCTACGGGTTGTGAATTGATCTTCAAGATCGTCACTCTATTTCTTGTCGGCATGGGCGTGCTGGCGATGTTCGGGAAATTCACCTTTCCCGGACAAAAACAATTGCGTAATGCCAAGTGCAAACGCTGTGGGCGTTACAAGATTGGTCGTGGGCCTTGCAGCTGCACGAAGAATAAAGGTTAAGACATGATGGCTTGGATGCTCAGCGCATTGGGATTGGTGATCTTGCTGATGGCAGGTGATGCGCTTGTAAAAGGTGCCGTGAACCTGAGTTTGCGCGTGGGTATTCCTGCACTGATCGTGAGCCTTACAATTGTTGCCTTTGGCACCTCTGCGCCCGAACTGTTGATTGCGATCAACTCTGTGCTGGACAACAAACCTGACATTGCCATGGGCAATGTCGTTGGTTCAAACACGGCCAATATTCTGTTGGTTCTTGGTTTTCCAGCGATCCTCGCGACCCTGCACACCTCAGAGTGTAATACGCGAAAAACATATGTCTTTATGATGGTCGCCACGTTGCTCTTTATCGCCTTGGCGTTCACGGGCAGTTTTGGTGCCTGGCAGGCGTTGATCCTGCTTGGAGCTTTGGCGCTTGTTCTGCTGGATGCCTTTCGTGATGCCCACAAGCATCGCAAAGGAGCGGCATTGGCGGCAGCAGAGGCAGAAGAAGTCGAAGGGGCGGATCCTGATATGCCATGGTGGCAAATTGGCGTTTTCTTGCTTCTTGGGCTCATCGGCCTACCGCTTGGTGCGAACCTGTTGGTCGACAACGCCTCTATAATTGCGCGCGAATATGGCGTCAGTGAAACGGTCATCGGTCTGACACTTGTTGCGCTCGGAACATCGCTTCCCGAGCTGGCGACGACCACCGTTGCGGCCCTTCGTCGTCAGGCAGATGTCGCCTTGGGCAACGTGATTGGCTCAAATATGTTCAATTTGCTGGCGATCATTGGTGTCGCCGCTTTGATCGGTCCAATCCCCGTTGCGCCGGAGTTTCTGCGCTTTGATTTGTGGGTCATGTTGGGCGCCTCTTTGCTGCTCATCCCGTTTGTTTTCATGGGGCGGGATATCACGCGCACATGGGGCATTGCCTTGACCGTAGGCTACTTCGCGTACATCGGAATCGTACTCTTCTAAGTAAGGAAAAGTGCGATTTTTAGTTGACCCTACGAAAGTTTTGCACCTTTTCACGCGGAATCACGCGAGTGTTATCAAAACCTTAACGAAATCAGCTATTTACAAAACTGTCATTTAAGTTTCTTTTAAAAACAACGCTTTAGATGTGTGCCTAATTTTTAGGCATTTTGACGAAGTGGGCCGAAAGTAAGGGAAAAATCCCAATGCGAGGATTTTGTCCGCAGACTTATCCACAGAAACCGTGGATGGAATTTTGCTTGCTCTATGGCTTGTGGCATTGCAGCGGCGCGGTAAGAATCATATTCCAGTACTATGAATGAAAACCCAGACGAAACAGTCCAATCCGAGCTGCGCGGCACTGAAGTGATCCAAGCGTATTTGAAGACGCTGGATAGCTCGCCCGGGGTTTACCGCATGTTAGATGAGCAAAGCCGTGTTCTTTACGTCGGTAAAGCGCGCAATTTACGCGCGCGTGTTTCGAATTATGCGCGCGCCACAGGGCATTCTGGACGCATCGCAACCATGATTTCGCAGACCGCGAGCATGATGTTTTTGACGACGCGAACCGAGACAGAGGCGCTGTTGCTCGAGCAAAATCTGATCAAACAACTCAAGCCGCGCTACAACGTTCTGCTGCGTGACGATAAGAGTTTTCCGAATATCTTGGTGAGCAAGGATCATGGGTATCCCAAGATCAGCAAACATCGCGGCGCGAAGAAAGATAAGGGGGCCTATTACGGTCCCTTCGCCTCAGCAGGGGCGGTGAACCGGACGCTCAATCAGCTGCAGCGCGCTTTTCAATTGCGCGATTGCACTGATGCTAGTTTTGAAACCCGCACGCGGCCCTGCTTGCAATATCAAATCAAACGATGCTCTGCGCCCTGCGTCGGCAAGATTTCCGAAGAGGATTACGCCAATACTGTTCGTGATGCTGAGCGGTTCTTGGCAGGCAAATCGACGGACCTTCAGGCCGAGCTTGCGAGCGAGATGGCGAAAGCCTCCGAAGAGATGGAGTTTGAGCGCGCCGCGGCCCTGCGTGATCGCATTCGAGCTTTGACACAGGTTCAGACCTCACAAGGCATTAACCCGCGCGGCGTGTCGGAAGCAGATGTTATTGCGCTGCATATGGAGGGGGGGCAGGCTTGTGTTCAGGTTTTCTTCATCCGTGCCAACCAAAACTGGGGCAACAAGGATTATTACCCGCGCATCACCTCCGACGTGGATGAAAGCGAAGTTTTGGAAGCCTTCGCGGGGCAGTTCTATGACACCAAAGAACCGCCGCGCCAGATTTTGCTAAGCCACACTTTGGCAAATGAAGATTTGATGGCAGACGCTTTGGCCCAAAAACTGGGTAAAAAGGTCGAGTTGATCGTACCGCAACGCGGTGAGAAGGCAGAGATTATGGATGGCGCAGTGCGCAATGCCCGTGAAAGCCTTGCGCGGCGTATGGCCGAAACACAGGCGCAGGGGAAGTTGTTGAAAGGTCTGGCCGAGGCGTTTGATCTGGAAAAGGTCCCGCAGCGTATCGAAGTTTACGATAACTCGCATATTCAGGGCGCCCATGCGGTCGGTGGAATGATCGTTGCAGGTCCAGAAGGATTTGTGAAAAACGCCTATCGCAAGTTCAACATCAAGGGCGAAGATCTTACGCCTGGTGATGATTTTGGCATGATGAAAGAAGTCATGACGCGGCGCTTTAAGCGGTTGATCAAAGAAGACCCAAACCGTGAAAAGGGCGATTGGCCCGATCTGCTGTTGATTGATGGCGGCGCGGGGCAGGTGAGTGCTGTTCGCGAGATCATGGAAGAGATGGGCGTTGGAGATGTGCCAATGGTCGGCGTGGCCAAAGGCGTGGATCGTGATGCGGGTAAGGAAGAGTTCCACCGCACAGGTCAGCGCCCCTTTGCGCTGCGGCACAATGATCCGATCCTCTATTTTATTCAGCGCATGCGCGATGAGGTGCACCGCTTTGCGATCGGAACGCACCGCGCGAAACGAAGCAAGGCCATTGGCGCAACGCCGCTCGATGATGTGCCCGGTGTCGGCGCGGGTCGCAAACGCGCGCTCTTGGCGCATTTTGGTTCGGCAAAGGCTGTGTCACGGGCCGATTTGGCGGACCTAAAGGCTGTGAGCGGAATTTCCGCGACTTTGGCGCAAACGATTTATGATTATTTCCATGAGCGTGGGTGATTTGATTGAGTGTGCTTGCGCACGCGCTTGATAAGTCGCTACGCAACCGGTTGGGGCTTTGCCCCAAACCCCAAAGCTTATTTGGAAAGATGAGCGTGCTGCGGTGCGGCATTTTGGGAATAGGGCTATACATATCGGAATAATGGGCCTATGCGCGGGGCTTGTTCGAACGGCAGGTATGCAATGACTGATTTTGAAAACGTGATTCCGACTCTGAATGAGGCTCTAAAGGCCAAAGGCTATGACAAGCTGACACCGGTTCAGATTGAGGCGTCGAAGCCAGAGTTTCTGGATCAGGATTTGCTTGTGTCTGCGCAGACCGGCTCTGGCAAGACCGTTGCCTTTGGTTTGGCGATTGCGCCAACCATCCTAGAAGAGAGCGGTCAATTTGAACGCGCCGCAACGCCGCTTGCTTTGGTGATCGCGCCAACGCGCGAATTGGCGCTGCAGGTTAAGCGTGAATTTGATTGGCTGTTTGCGCCAGCGGGCGTTGTTGTGACCTCCACTGTTGGTGGTATGGATTCACGTACAGAGCGCCGTGCGCTCGAGCGAGGTGCGCATATCGTAGTCGCAACGCCCGGTCGTTTGCGTGACCATATCATGCGCAACGCGATTGATTTGTCCGCGTTGCGCGCAGTTGTTCTAGATGAAGCGGATGAGATGCTCGATATGGGTTTCTCTGAAGATCTGGAGTTCATTCTGGATGCAACGCCGGAAGATCGCCGTACATTAATGTTCTCTGCGACTGTTCCACGCGGTATTGCGAAGCTGGCGCAACAATACCAGCGCTCTGATACCAAACGTATTGAGACGATTGGCGAAGGACCGCAGCACGCGGATATTACCTATCGCGCTATGACGGTTGCACCGTCCGATACTGAAAACGCGATCATCAACACATTGCGCTATTACGAGGCACCGACCGCTATCGTCTTTGCGAACACCCGCGCGATGGTGGCGCGATTGACTGCACGTTTCTCGAACCGTGGTTTTTCGGTTGTGTCGCTGTCTGGAGAATTGTCCCAAAATGAGCGAACCCACGCATTGCAAGCGATGCGCGATGGGCGTGCGCGGGTTTGTGTGGCAACGGACGTTGCCGCGCGCGGGATCGATTTGCCGAACCTGGAATTGGTAATTCACGCAGATTTGCCATCTAATGCTGAAACTTTGTTGCACCGCTCTGGGCGTACTGGTCGCGCTGGGCGCAAAGGTATTTCCGCGCTGATCGTGCCGGGTCGTCAGAAATCTAAGGCTGAACGTTTGTTGCGCTTTGCTAAGCTGAACGCTGAATGGAGCAATGCGCCTTCTGCGGAAGATGTGAATTTGCGTGATGAAGAACGCATGCTCAACGATGCTTCTTGGTCAGAGGCGCTCAGCGAAGAAGAAACAAGCTTCGCCGGTAAGTTGCTAGCGCAGTATAAGCCGGAGCAGATCGCAGCGGCCTTCTTGCGTTTGCATCGCTCTAAGCATTCTGCACCTGAACAATTGGGCGAAGTGAAAGACAACGGGCCGCGCAACAAGCGTGAGCCACGAGAGGGACGCGAGTCGCGCGCACCGCGTGATTTCGGGCCGAGCTCATGGTTCTCACTGTCGATTGGCCGCAAGGGCAAGGCAGAGCCACGTTGGTTGTTGCCGATGATCTGCCGTAATGCCAACATTTCCAAGGATGATATCGGCGCGATCCGTGTTCAATATCAAGAGACGTTCGTAGAAATTCAGACCTCTGCGGTTGAGGGGATGAAAAAAGAACTGGGCGAGGGGCTTCCTCTTGAACAGGGCGCGGCACTTACCGAATTGCCAGGCAAGCCTGATTTTGATTCATCGCCAAAAGGTCCGCCTGCTGATGGACCTGCGCGCCCGCATCGCAAGGGGCCGCGCGAGGATCGTCCACGCGGTGATAAGCCACGTTACGATAAGCCACGCGGCGACAAACCGCGCTACGAAGGCGCGCGTGACGATAAGCCAAGCTATGACAAACCACGCGGCGACAAGCCGAAGTTTGACAAGCCAAAGGGTAAATCGGGCTACAAAGGTGACAAGCCGGGTAAGAACGATCCACGCCCGCCAAAGCACGCGGCGAAATCTGGAACACCGAACGCGCATAAACCAGCGCGCGCACCAAGCCCGGTTGAAACAGGCGCTGTTGCACCCAAGGGCGGCGCTGCTCCAAAGCCGAAGTCGCGCAAAGGTGCGTTGGATCCGTCCAAACCAATGGGCGCGCGCAAACAACGCGGTAAAGCGGCAGCGGGCAAGCCACATTCTGGTGAGAGCAAACCTTACAAGGTGAAGACTCGCGCTGGAAAAGGTCCTGACGCAAAACCAATGCGCAAACCGTCGCGCAAGCCGTAAGCAGGCTTGCGAGCCTTGGTGTGACAGCCTAGGTATGGGATCATGACCATGACGATCCCAAATATGCTAACCATCCTTCGGCTGCTTGCAGCGCCGGGGGTTGCGGTGATGTTTCTTTATTTCACGCGTCCCTATGCGGATTGGTTCGCGCTCTGCCTCTTTGTGTTGGCGGCGCTTACGGATTGGGTGGATGGCTACCTTGCGCGCGCTTGGAAGCAGGAAACCAAACTGGGTGCGATGCTCGATCCGATTGCGGACAAGGCAATGGTTGTGATCGCCCTGATGGTGATCGTCGCGTTTTCCTCTTGGTCGGCCTGGATCGTGTTGCCCGCAACGATGATCTTGTTCCGCGAGGTTTTCGTTTCTGGTCTACGCGAATTTCTTGGAGATACTGCAGGCACTTTGAAGGTGACCAAGCTCGCGAAGTGGAAAACCACAGCGCAGATGGTCGCGATTGCCGTTCTCTTTAGCCAAGGCGTGTTTGAACATTACCTTGGCATGTCCGCATGGGGCATGGATCAAGCGATGTTCGAGGCCATTCTGAGCGGCGAAGAAGAAGACGTTTTGGGCCTTGGATGGAAATATCAGGGCATGGTTTGGTCGGGCCGCGTTGGGCTTTGGCTGCTTTGGATCGCTGCGTTTTTGACCCTTGTGACAGGGTGGGACTATTTCCGTAAATCGCTCCCTTTCTTGAAGGATGACGCATAATGGACGTTCTCTATTTCGCATGGGTTCGTGAGCGGATCGGCCTGCCTAAGGAAAAGGTCGAAACCTCTGCCAAGACTGTGATGGATTTGGTTGAAGAGCTGCGCGCGCGCGAAGAGCGTTACGCGCTCGCGTTTTCCGATATTGGCGCGCTCCGCGTAGCGGTGGATCAAGATTTGACTGATTTTGATGCCTCTATCGAGAATGCACGCGAAGTTGCATTTTTTCCACCAATGACAGGTGGCTAAACATGAAAATCCTCGTTCAAGACGCCCCGTTCGACGCAGGCGCAGAGTTGAATGCTTTTACCCAATCGCAGGCCAATGCGGGCGCTGTAGTGAGCTTTACGGGTATTGTGCGTGACTTGGACGATGGTGGGCTTCAGCAGATGGATATTGAGCATTATCCGGGCATGACTGAGCGCGCTTTGGAAAAGATCGCGTTAGACGCCATGGAACGCTGGGATTTGGGGGATGCCTTGGTGATCCACCGCTATGGTCCGCTTAAGCCGCAAGAACAGATCATGATGGTCGCGACGTCGTCAAAACATCGGAAAGACGCGTTTGAAGCGGCGGATTTCCTTATGGACTATTTGAAATCTCGGGCGCCGTTCTGGAAGAAAGAGAAGACCGCTGACGCTGATGGTTGGGTAGCTTCAAAGCAAGAAGACGAAGACGCGTTAGAGCGTTGGTAAGCTTAACGCGCCACTCATATCGTCTAATACTTTAAAGATGCTCTAATGCGCTGCATCAGGGCCTATTGGGCCTGATGCATCCGCTCTACGTAGGCACGTAGCTCTTCGGCCTCATGACGCGCATCGCGCAAGCCTTCCATCGCAGCGTTCAACTCCGCCTCACCTTGTGACAATTGATTGGTCAGCTCTGCTTCGCGTTGCTGCAAATAGGTGATTGCCTGATCGCGGGTTTCTTCTGCCTCGTGCAATTCCTGTGCCATGCGTTCCAATTCGCCCACGTCATTACGTGAAACGCGTGTGAAGCGATGGATCAGCCAGTTGGCAAACCAGCCCATGCAAAAGGCGACAAATAAAATAATCGCTGTTGCTATGACGAACTCAGTTCTGTTCATCGGTAGTCCCTTCTTCGCCCTGCTGCTGGTCCTGAGCGTCTTGCGCGCTTTCACTCACAGCTTCAAGCGTTGTTTCCTGTTCCGCGATGGGTTGCGGGATAATAACTTTGAATTCAATTCTTCGGTTTGCTTCACGACCGGCCTCGGTGCCATTGTCCGCGATTGGGTTCGCTTCGCCATAGCCTTTTGCCACATAATTTGCGGTAAGCACACGGCGTTCACGTAGAGCATTCAAAACTGCAGTCGCACGGGTTTGGCTAAGCTCTTGGTTCATCGACTCGCGGCCTTGGCTATCTGTGTGGCCTTCGATTTCCATACGCATATCGTCAGGGCATTTGCCCAGAACTTCTGCAAGATCGTCCATGATCGCCTTTGCAGAGCCGTCCAGGTTACCTGAGCCCGGCTCAAACGCGATTTTGCGACCGTCTTGCAGTTCTGCCAATTGCACTTGGCATTCTTCAACCGTGGGTAGGCCAAGAACCGGATCAAGTTTTTTCTTATAGGTGACTTCGATTGCAAAATCTTCCGCTTCGCCCAGTTTGGCAGCCAAAAGCTGGGAAATTTCGGATTTCGCAGTGGGTTGGCCTGTGTCGCCAAACACACGCACTTGATCAGGGGTGACGGTGACGGAACCGTTGTTCAGTTTGGAGAGCGCTTCGATTGCGGCCAAGACACGAACAGACCAATTGCGGGGCAACGTGTCGTCGATGCGCGCCGCTGTATAAACTTCGGCCGATCCAAAGCGCGCTTTTGCATAGCTGTCCGCGGTGCCGCGCGCCAGTTCAGAACCGACTCGCCCGCGCAGCTGAACATCGCCTTCAGGGCTGAGGGTAATAATGAATTCAGGCGGGCCAAGGTCAGCGTCTTCGGGAGCAGGCAGCACGGAATGCAGCGCAAAGACCTCTGGCAAGCTTGTTTCCAGCTCTCCGACAACGCGGTCAAAGAGCGCTTGTTCTGTGCCCTCATTAGCGATCAGTGAGATGTCGGTGTCAGCAAAAGTGACCGAGCCACCACCGAGTTCGTCGAGCTTCTCAATAGCAAGTACCGCTGCGTTGGACCATTGACGCGAAGGCACACCAAGACCGATCCGGCAATCGGCAGTCGTCGTCATGCCAGCACGCTGCGCTGCTTCAATTATCTGGGCGCTTGCTTCGTTTGTATCGGCGCTACACGCGTCAAAGCGAGCGTTTTCGCCATTGATCAAAAACCGCAAAGTGAAAGGGCTGATCACAGGACGCGGCGCGGAAATTTTAAGGGCGAAGTTTACATCTTGGCTCAGGCGGCTGCGCAGCGTGTTTTCGAACCGAAGTTTTTCGCTTGGGCTATCTGCCATTGCTGTGACGGAAACATTGCCTGCGTCAATGGAGATCTTTGAACGGGGCAAAAGACGCAGCGCTTCTAGGCCAAGTTCCATGGCTGGGGCCCAGCCTTTGGGCGCGGGGTACTTCGCGCTTTCCAGTAGATCGCTGACCATTCCGTCGCCTGCAATCTGGCCGACATCAGCGCGCATGTCTTCGGTCGCTTCAGTTTCAGGGATCAAACCGATCAGGGAAATACCACTGTCATTGCGTAAAATTTCAACGGAAAACCGTGGGGGCGCGAAAGCTTCGCGATCAGCGACTTCGGTTTGGTCAATCACACGCGCTGCGTCAACAATCCGTCCAGCGGTGCTGATCGCGTTAAATCGTTCCGCTTCGGATGGCGCCGTGCCGATCAAAAATAGCTGGAGGCCATTCGCATCGGCGTCCGCCCATGTCAGCCCTTGCGTGTCCAGCGCGCGACGCACAGCGGTTTTGGAGTTGTCCTCGATCAGCGTGACTGAAAAGCCAGCGGCAACCGTACAAAGGCCTGCGGCGCCTAGAAATGTGGCCGCGACAGTAACGTAAGAAGAGAGGCGCATTGGCATCCAAAATCATTAGGGTTGGGTTGGTGATACGCGCACTCGCTGCAGGTTTCAATCACAGCAATAGGGCTATGGCGAAAAACAGCACAGCCAAAAGCCCCGCGTCACGATTGGAGCGGAACAGTTTGATCAGGAGCGATGAATCATCCGGGTTGAAGCGTCGCAATTGCCAGTTGAGATGCCAACCAAAAGCCCAAGGGCCCAAAATAACTGTTATCATTGAGAAAATTGATCGATCCGCCGTACTTTGCAATGCGGCGATACTCATGAGAACAACAGACCCCATAAGGAAATACATCAACCAACTTGGCGTTTGATCACCAAACAAGCGGGCCGTACTTTTTATTCCGATCAAGGCGTCATCTTCGGTGTCTTGATGGGCATAGATCGTATCATAGAACAGCGTCCAAACGATCCCAGCAAGGTAAAGGGTGACAGCGGGCCACCCGAGCGAGCCGGTATGTGCGGTCCATGCCAAAAGCGCACCCCAGTTAAAGGCAAGCCCAAGGAACGCTTGTGGCCACCAAGTAAAGCGCTTGGCGAAGGGGTAGACTAGGACTGGGACAAGCGACAGGACGCCTAGCAAGATCGCGGCCCAGTTGAAGGTCAAAAGCACTAGTAGAGAGATGCCTGCTTGCAGGCCCATCCAAGCCACGGCTTGTTTCACGGTTGCATCGCCCGCGGGCAAAGGACGATTGCGGGTGCGTTCCACTGCACCGTCGAAATCACGGTCGGTAATGTCATTCCAAGTGCACCCCGCACCGCGCATCAACGTCGCGCCAATCGCGCAGCCAACGAAAATCCAAAGATCAAACCAGCTCGCTTGTCCGGTTGAGGCCATGGCAAGCAAAAGCGCCCACCAACAAGGCAATAAAAGCAACCATGTGCCGATTGGGCGATCAAAACGGCTCAGTCGAAAATAGGGGCGCAGCCACGCAGGGGCGTATTTATCCACCCAATTGCCCTGCACAGCGTCAGCAATCTGTGACTGTGCCTCTGGTTCTTGCGATGCGCCTTGCATATGTACAGTCCTATGACAGTCAAAACCCGCCTTTATGTAGACCAGCCGCTGGCTGAGGGGAACCAAGTTTCCCTGACCCGTGAACAAGCCCACTACCTCTTTGGGGTGATGCGCATGGCCGTGGGCGGCGCTGTTGCCTTATTCAACGGGCGCGACGCCGAATGGCGCGGCGAGATTGTGCAGGCAGGCAAGCGCGGGGGCGTGTTGGAATGCAGCATGCAAATGCGCGATTTACAAATGCCGCCGGACTTGTGGCTCTGTTTCGCACCGATCAAGAAGACGCGTACAGATTTTATCGTTGAAAAAGCGACAGAGATGGGCGCGGCCAAGATTTGCCCCATTCAAACGGATTTCACCAATTCCGAACGGATCAAACAAGAACGTTTGCAAGCACATGCTGTTGAAGCAGCGGAGCAATGTGGCGGCACCTATGTGCCCGAAGTTGCCAATCTGCAAAAGCTTAGCGCGATGCTTGATCATTGGCCTGAAGAGCGACAAATCATGTTTTGTGATGAGGTCGAGCTAGGCGCAGCGACGTCATTGGCAAGTGCCCGTCGCGGACCTTGGGCCATTTTGATTGGGCCAGAGGGGGGATTTTCCCCAACCGAACGTATTCGTTTGCATAACATGAAAGAGGCGCATGTGGTTAGCCTTGGCCCACGTATTTTGCGTGCAGATACGGCTGCTGTTGCGGCGCTCACTGTTTGGCAAGCGGCGTTAGGAGATTGGGCATCATGAGCTTTATCCGACCAGAAGCACAAGCCGCGCTTTGGCGCTGGCGCGAAGTGTTGCTCGGCTCTGTTTTGACAGCCTTGTTCCTACTTTGGGCTCTCAGTAGTTTTGGCATCGTGCGCATGATCGCCTTTGTTCTTATGGCATTGGCGATTGTTTTGATCCTAGCGGGCATCCAACGTGGGCGTTTCCGCGGCAAAGGGGGCGGGCAGGGCGTTGTTCAGCTTATTGAGGGGCAAGTGACCTATTACGGTCCCCTCAGCGGCGGCGCAGTTGCATTGTCGGAACTTGCTGCACTTAGCCTTGATGGGCGTTCTAGCCCCGCACATTGGCTTTTGGTACCCGATCAAGGCAATGCACTACAAATCCCGATTGGGGCAGAAGGCGCAGATGCTTTGTTTGACGCGTTTGCAGGTCTGCAAGGCTTGCGGATCGAGCATCTGTTGCGCATCAAACAAGCGGAACACCCCGGGCTACAAGTGGTCTGGCGCCGCGCGGATGTACAAAGCCGGATCAATCAATTGCACTAGCGATCTACTCTTCTAAATCGACATTTTTCATTGCATTCAAAAGCCCTGAATTCCGCAAAGAACGCGCGGGATAGTCGACATCGTTAAGGTAACGATCCAAAGAGAAATCGTTTTCTATTTTCTGCAACGCTTTGAGATGGATACGTGCGTTTTCGATGTCGCCAGCACTGGCACAAAGCGCGATGAGTTGACGGCGTGGAGCGGCGAAAGTTGGAGCCATGTTTGCAGAACGTGCGGCGGCTTTTCTGGCTTCGTCAAAGCGTCCAGAGCTGATACAAACCAATGAGTGATAGAGATCCCAAAGATGGCCAAGCTCGTCTTGTGCGATCGAATTTTGACACGCTTTAGAGATTTGATAGGCCTTTTCCGTGTCGCCAACTGCGCTGTGTGCGACTGCCAGCGTTTGTCGCGCAAATAGGTTGTTTTCATTCCATAGAATAGCGCGACGAGCCAGTTCAGTGGGCTCGTTAAGATCTTTTTCCAACATGATGCGTGTTAACGCCACAAGGGCTACAGCAAGGCCATTGTCGCTCGAATTTTGTAGGGTATCGCTGGTGAGTTGCTTAACCTCTTCGAGATGCGCTTGGCGTTCATTTCCAGGACCTTCGACGAGTTGCGCCATGCGGGAAAACGCGCGCCATGCGAGATAAACCCCATTTGGGTCAGTCTCATGCGCACTTTCAAAGTGGTTTTGGGCATCGTTTAGATTTTTGGGATCAAACCGAGATAAACTGCGCAGACCCAAACTGAAATAGCCTGACGCAGCCACCTCGGGGCGATTCAAATCAAAGACCGAAGACATTCGGTGATTGACCTTGGAAACCGCAGAATGGACTAATCCTTGAACAACATCGGCTGATATCGCTTCGGACAAGTAGCCGGCTATGCTTCGATGCCCGGAAAATAGGATTCTGCCATTCTGACCATGGTGAACTTGGAGAAAGATGATGCTTTTGTCACCGTCTTTGGCGACATTGCAGTGGACTTCTAGATCTGGAGCCAGATTTGGGGGATAGGTAAGCGACGTGTCAAATCGACCCGCGCTGAGGTGTTCCTCAATGCTTTTGGCAACCTGATCAGCTATCACATTGCCAGTTATTTGCTCAATTGTTGTGCCACGTTCAGTTTGGACCGCGCGAATTTTGATTTCGTTTGTTTTAATAGGGCTGCTGAGGTTTTGGGTGCGTTCTGGGTTTTGGCCATGACGTGCTTTAAAGCTATTGAGCCAACCCTTAAATTTGTCGTCCCGTATTTCTAAACCTTCCAATAAGTCACGTTCATGAAGCGCGTCATCCCTTGCCGCGTCTAGATCGGTTTCAATGAAATTTGGATCGAGCCAAACATTTAAACGGTCAGCATTGAAAGCTTCAGGGTGTGCGGCAAAACAGTTTCTAACCTCACTTAATGTTTGTCTTAAACTTCCGCTTGCTTGCACCGATGATCGGTCAGACCATAAGTGTCCTTCCAACCATCTTCTGCCGCGTCTCATTTCTGAAACTTCGCATAGCATTGCCAAAAGCCCTTTGGCTTTGCTCGCTTTTGGGGTCACATCGCTGCCATCGGGCGCGATAATTGAAAACGGCCCGAAATAGTTAACGCAATAAGATTGTGTCATCGTCCCGCCTGATTTGCATATGAGTATAGGGAACTTACGCTAAAATTAGCTGTTCGCAAAGTCAGCGTTAATAAATTGCGTAAGGTTACACAACTTTTGACTTTTGGTTGACAGCTTGGTCAACGAGAAAAGAGACTAAGGCAGAGAAAATTTATTTTGAGAGGGATATTTATGGGTGTATTAGCAGGACACGCGGGGCATGCAGGACATGCCGGTCACGCAGGCCACGCGGGTCACGCTGGGCATGCAGGGCACGCGGGCCATGCAGGTCACGCTGGACACGCAACGCAGGTGATTTCAGCGAGTGGGATTCGATTGGCCGGAACCTTGGCAAGCACACGTGAAGGGGTTTTGCCCTATTGGGACGGTACGCCGGATTTGACCCCTAATTCGGCAACTCCTAGCGAATTTGAAAAGCTAAAGGCATTGTCGAAAATCCCGAAAGAGGTCGTGTTAGATGATCGCCTCTTTTATCGCTTTCGCGCGGACGGAGGCATGGTGCTTTGCCCAGAATTGCAAACAAGTGGCGGCGTTGCCCCTTTGATTTCTATGTCGAAACCGGACGATGCTTTCTTTGCACGTCAACTGCTTCATTTACGATCATATGCCGATTTGCGAAATGAACGTATGGGGGAAATTGATGTTCAGTTAGATGATATCACGTCCTTCTTTGCATCAGCTCTGCAATTGGATGCATCACGCTCTGATTGGATATTGGAAACGTTGCGCGCAGTTGTACGTTTGTGCGGTTACATAGAATTCCCATTGAAGTTTCATTTCAACGTGCATCGCCCTGCGCAATTGTCGTCGCGCATCATGCCGATCATTGAAACGCCAACTCATGGCAGTTGGCCGTCTGGCCACGCCACTGAATCATTCGCGATTGCGACTGTTCTGGCGGGGCTGCTGTATCGCCAAACAGACAGTACATCGACGTTCTCGATGTGGGATGTCAGCGATACCGAGGCCAAGACCGGCAATTTGCTGCTGCGCATCGCAATGCGGATCGCGGACAATCGCACTGTTGCAGGCGTTCACTACCCGCATGACAGCCTATGTGGAGCGATGCTTGGTGTGTCTTTGGGCGAAGCTCTGGTCAACTATCTGAGCGGCGCGACGAGCACATACACCT
>NZ_JBDWVM010000112.1:0-13311 GCF_039984035.1 Planktotalea sp.
AGTGAGTGGTGCGATTGAAATCAGCGCAGGCCTGATTTCGCAGCGATGTCTTCGATGTCGCCGCGTACGAGACCGATGTCTTCCAATTCGCGGTCTGTCAGTTTGTTCAGTGTGTTACGTGTCTGACGCGCATCGTTCCAAGCCGCGAATGTCGCGTAGAGTGAACTAAAGACGGCGAAGCCGCCGTTGGAGACGTTAGCGGATCGGGTTGCTTCAATAACAGCCATTATCGTTTTCCTTAATAGCGGATCGCCCAGCGGGCAGATCATTTCAGTTGTTTCGTTCTGAGGCGCATTTAGGCCTCGTATCGAACACCCACAACCACCCCTTTTTGCATAGGCCGTATGCGTTTTATGCATGCCGAAAAATTAGACATTCCGCACATTTTTACGGCATCGATCTTGGGTGGAATGTGTCGCTTTCCGACCTTTTGGTGGCGAATTTATCCCCTCAAATCACGGCGCGTGTCGTGAATGGATTTCGGCGGTCCAAAAGCGACGGTTTTGCATTAACCTTTCCTTTTGTTCGCGTTTCGTGCTACTGCATCAAAAAAACAACAGGTGCCGAGCAGCATGCGCGTAATTGGAATTGATCCGGGTCTTAGAAACATGGGCTGGGGCGTGATCGAAGTGGATGGATCACGCATGAAGCACCTAGGTAACGGGGTGTGTAAGTCCGAAGGCAAGGATTTGAGCCTGCGTCTTTTGTCCCTACATCGACAATTGAGCGATATTGTCCGCGAATTCAAACCGGACACCGCCGCTGTTGAGCAAACCTTTGTGAACAAAGATGGCGCTGGCACATTGAAGCTGGGCCAAGCGCGCGGCATTGCCTTGCTTGTCCCTGCGCAAGCGGGACTTGAGATCGGCGAATATGCCCCCAACAAAGTGAAGAAGACTGTTGTTGGGGTGGGCCATGCCGCCAAAGAACAAATTCAGCATATGGTGAAGTTGCAATTGCCCGGCGTCGTGCTCAACGGCCCTGACGCGGCTGATGCGCTTGCGATTGCCATGTGTCACGCACATTATACACGTTCCACCCGCGTGTGGGAAAAAGCAAAACAGGCGGCAAACGGATGATTGGTAAACTTTCTGGACGGATCGACTATCGCGGCACGGATCATGTTCTGATCGATGTGCGCGGTGTAGGTTATATGGTCTATTGTTCTGATCGTACCTTGGCGGGTTTGCCGGGGGCGGGTGAGGTTGTGGCGCTTTATACGGATCTTCTGGTGCGCGAAGATAACCTGCAGCTCTTCGGCTTTACCTCGCTTGTTGAAAAAGAATGGCATCGCTTGTTGATGAGCGTCCAAGGCATCGGTGCAAAAGCGTCTTTGGCGATCCTAGGTGCCCTTGGCGCGGATGGTGTTAGCCGTGCGATTGCTTTGGCGGATGTCACGGCGATCAAGGCGGCCAAAGGCGTTGGGCCAAAGACTGCGCAGCGCGTTGTGATCGAACTTAAGGACAAAGCGCCGGGCGTCATGGCCATGGGCGGCGCTGCGCCGGCGACTGCGATGGGCGAGGTACCCGCGTCTGACGATTTTGAGGTGGTCGAAACGCCCGTGCAAAAGATCACCGCGCCAAGTGCGTCCGCGCAAGCAGAGGCGCTGTCAGCGCTGGGTAACCTTGGCTATTCCCCCTCTGATGCGGCTGGTGCTGTGGCAGAAGCGGCGGGCGTTGAACCTGATGCGGATACGTCGGCGCTTATTCGCGCGGCGCTCAAGCTGCTTGCGCCAAAGGGGTAGGGCATGATCGAACCTGACCCCACAATGCGCCCTGAGGCCTTGCCCGAAGACAATGATCGCGCATTGCGTCCACAAGCTTTGGATGAGTTCATCGGTCAAGCTGCGGCGCGCGCGAACCTCAAGGTCTTCATCGAAAGCGCGCGTCGTCGCGGCGAGGCGATGGATCACACGTTGTTTCATGGTCCCCCGGGTTTGGGCAAAACGACCCTCGCACAAATCATGTCGCGCGAATTGGGCGTGTCGTTTCGCATGACCTCTGGCCCTGTCTTGGCGAAGGCGGGGGATTTAGCGGCCATCCTTACCAATCTAGAAGCGCGGGATGTCTTGTTCATCGATGAGATTCACCGCCTCAATCCAGCGGTCGAAGAAGTGCTCTATCCCGCGATGGAGGACTTTGAGCTTGATCTTGTGATCGGCGAAGGACCTGCTGCGCGGACAGTTCGGATCGAACTGCAACCCTTTACTTTGGTCGGCGCGACAACGCGGCTTGGCTTGCTAACGACGCCTTTGCGAGATCGCTTTGGCATTCCGACGCGTTTAGAATTTTACACAGAAGATGAACTTTATACGATTGTAGAACGCAACGCGCGCAAGCTGGGTGCGCCTGCGGATGAAGGCGGTGCCCGCGAGATAGCAAAACGTGCACGCGGTACACCGCGTATTGCGGGGCGTCTGCTACGCCGTGTGGTGGATTTTGCGGTTGTCGAAGGCGACGGCAAAGTGACGCGCGCACTGGCGGATATGGCTTTGACACGGCTCGGCGTGGATAAGCTCGGCCTTGATAGCGCGGATCGCCGTTACTTGACGCTGATCGCTGAAAACTATGCGGGCGGTCCTGTTGGGATTGAAACCATTGCTGCGGCCCTTTCAGAGAGCCGCGATGCATTGGAAGAGGTGATTGAGCCGTTTTTGTTGCAGCAAGGTTTGATCCAGCGTACTCCGCGTGGGCGAATGCTCGCGCAGAAGGGCTGGACGCATTTGGGGCTCGCTGCGCCCAAAGCGCCAGATCAGGCGGGTTTGTTTGGTTGATCGTGCGGGACGCTCCGCGGGAAGTTTATTTGGAAAGATGAAGACGATGTTGGACGCCTCTGAAATCGAAGCGCTTTTTACACGCGCCGATGGCAGTTATTCCTTTGCGCGTTGGGGGCGGCCGATTAGCCCTGTGGTTTTTGGCGTTACGGAAGAGACTTTGAAAGTCGTTAAGGGCGCGATTGAAGCGGTGTGTCTGGTGTCGAACCATCACATGTCGGAGACCGATCCTGAGCTTGGCTCCAACGCGATGTTCTTTTTCTTTTCGGATTGGGCAGAACTGCTTGAGGTGCCGAACCTTGATCAATTGGTGCCTGGCCTGAAAGAGATGGTCGCGAAGGTGACGTCGGCAAACGCCAATCAGTATCGCGTGTTCCGTTTCGATGAAGATGGCGCGATCCGCGCTTGCTTTACCTTTGTGCGGATGGATGCTGCTCTGGATGAAGTGCCGGCCGAGACTTTGGCACTTAATCAGGCGGTGCAGATGATGGTGCTATGGTCCGATCGCGCGTTTCAGGATCAATCGCCCTTGGCGGCGATGGAAAACGGCGGCGTGATCGTGAAGCCAGAGATTTCTGGTCTTTTGGCAGCGGTCTATGATGCGGTGATGCCGGTTGCCGCCAATGATCCGAGCCATGCGCTGCGCGTTGCGGCGCGGATGCCGAAGAAGCAATAGAGGTTCGCCATGCATGAGTTTGGTTTGCGGGTGTATTATGAAGACACCGATCTTGCGGGCATTGTCTATTATGCGAACTACCTGCGCTTCATCGAACGCGCGCGTACCGAATGGGTGCGCGGGCAGGGCATAGATCAGAGCCGTTTGAAAGAAGACGAAGGATTGGTTTTTGCCGTGCGCCGCGTCGAGGCGGACTACTTGGCACCTGCAAAATTTGATGATGAGTTGATTGTGCGCACCTCGGTCGAGCATATGACAGGCGCGCGCATTGTGCTCAGCCAAGACGTTGTGCGGGGCGCGGACATGTTGTTTTCGGCTCAAGTGACGCTTGTCGCGCTTACCAGCGCAGGGCAACCTGCACGTTTGCCAGCAATTATCCGCCGAATTGTTCACTAAAATCGGTATTTTCGCGCTTGTGATGTCGCCTCTGGTTGGTTTTTCCTGAAATCCCCGCTAAGCTTGCTTATCTTAAAGAGCCGCAGACAGTGGCCGGATAGAAAAGAGCAGGCAAATGGAAGCAGAAACCCTTGCGTTGGCGCAGGAGATTGATTTCTCCATGTGGGCGCTTTTCGCGCGCGCGACGATTACCGTAAAACTTGTGATGATCTTGCTGATCGGCGCCTCGATTTGGGCGTGGTCCATTGTCGTGCAGAAATACATGCAATATCGCACGGCGCGCAAAGAAGCCTCTGTGTTTGATCAGGCCTTTTGGTCAGGTGAGCCATTGGATCAATTGTTTGATCAAATTGGCGCGACGCCAAACGGACCCTCAGAGAAGATTTTCGCTGCTGGCATGACCGAATGGCGCCGCTCACACCGTGTGGATGGTGGCTTGATCGCAGGCGCGCAGAGCCGGATTGATCGCTCCATGGACGTAGCGATTTCTAAAGAAGCTGAAAAGCTGCAAGCGGGTCTGTCTGTATTGGCTACCGTTGGCTCGACCGCGCCGTTTGTTGGATTGTTCGGTACGGTTTGGGGCATCATGAATGCCTTTATCGAGATTGCCGAAGCGCAGAACACCAATCTGGCGGTAGTTGCCCCCGGTATTGCGGAGGCGCTTTTGGCGACGGGTCTTGGTCTGCTCGCTGCGATCCCAGCGGTTATCTATTACAACAAGTTTAGCGCGGACAGTGACCGCATTGTTGGCGGTTATGAGGCCTTCGCGGATGAATTCGCGACCATCCTGTCGCGCCAGTTGGATAGCTAAGCCATGGGCGCAGGTGTGATGCAAAAAGAGGGCGGGGGACAACGGCGCAGGCGTCGTGGTGGCCGCGCCCGTCCCATGGCAGAGATCAACGTAACACCCTTTGTGGACGTCATGTTAGTTCTGTTGATTATCTTCATGGTCGCGGCCCCGTTGATGACGGTAGGCGTGCCTGTGGAGCTGCCCAAGACGGCGGCGGGCGCTTTGCCTTCTGAGGCGGAAGAGCCTTTGACGGTGACGATTGCTGCAGATGGACGCGTTTTGATCCAGACGACTGAAACAGATATGAGCGAATTGGTTACGCGTATGCAGGCCATTGCGGCCGAACGCGATAGCACACGCGTTTATCTGCGAGCGGATGGCGCTGTGGCTTATGAGCAAGTGGTTCAAGTCATGGGCGCGCTCAACGCAGGTGGCTTTAGCGACATTGGTCTTGTCACGGATACCGGCGGTCCAGAGCTCGACGCCGAGCTGACAGGTAACTAGGGCGCGCGCGGTGCAAAAGAGCACCTACATATCAGCAGGCGGTCATGCGCTTGTGCTGGGCTATGCCCTGTTTGGCGGAATATTTTCTGCTGAACCTTTAGAGCTGCCGACGGTGGATGTGTCGGTCATCTCGGAAGCCGAGTTTGCGGCCCTGACGCAAGCGGCCCAACCCCCTGAAGTGGAGCCGGAAGCCGAAGTGCCTGTGGTGAGTGAACCCACGCCTGAACCGGAACCAGAGCCTGTTCCTGCGCCAGAGCCAGAGCCCGTGCCAGAACCCATTCCAGAGCCTGAGCCCATTCCGGAACCTGAACCAGAACCGATCCCTGAACCAGAACCTGTTCCGGCACCAGACCCCGCGCCCGAGCCGGAACCCATTCCAGAGCCAGCGCCTGAACCAGAGGCAGTAGTCATTCCCGATCTTGCGCCTGATGCGTCTTTGCGCCCGAAACCGCGCCCTGCAGATCGTGTTGCAACCGAAGCCGTCGCCGCGCCTGAGCCAGAAGTCGAGATCGATAACACGGCTCAAGAAGCAAGCGAGCCTGATGCCGAGGCCGAACAAGTTGTTGAAGAGCAGAGCGAAACTGCACCTGAAGAAGCGGCAACCGAGATCGTAACTGAGGCAGAGCAACCCGCTGCGAGCGCGCCGACTTCGTCGCGCCGCCCCCAAGCGCGTCCGCGCGAAACAGCGGCGAGCGAACCTGAGCAAACCGATACATCATCGGCTGTAAATGCCGCCCTTGCAGAGGCTCTGGCCGAACCCGCCGCGAGCGATGCGCCTACGGGACCTGCGCTCAGCGCGGGTGAAACAGATGCGTTGCGTCTTGCCGTGCAAAGTTGCTGGGTGGTCGATGTGGGCAGTCAGGCCGCGAACATCACTGTGATCGTTGGCATGTCGATGGAACCAAACGGTACCGTTGTGGGCAATAGCCTAAGGCTCGTGTCCTCGTCTGAGGGAGATGGAGCCGCGATTGAGACTGCTTATCAAGCTGCGCGCCGTGCGATCCTGCGGTGTCAGAAGGAAGGTTATGATTTGCCCGAAGACAAGTATGAGCAGTGGAAAGAGATTGAAATGACCTTCAATCCCAAAGATATGCGCATTAGATGAGCCTCTTTCGTCACATACCATGGGCAAGCGCTTGCCTATCACGCGCAAAGCCCTTTTTTATAAAGGCCACACCGCTTAGAGTGTTGCCAAAAGCAGTAGCAGGACAGGCAATGACCCTGAGAGTATTAATCGCCGTTTTGGCAATCTTCACTTTGCCATTTGCGGCGCTCGCGCAAAACGGGCCGCTCCGCATTGAGATCACCGAAGGTGTGGTCGAACCGATGCCATTCGCAGCGCCAAATTTTGTTGCTGAAAACCCAGCCGCGAACGAATTCGCAGAGCGTCTTGCACGGGTTGTGGTGAGCGATCTTGCGGGAACGGGGCTGTTTCGCGAAGTGCCGCGCGATGCTTATATCAGCCAGATCACCAGCTTTGATGCACCTGTCCAATACGCGGATTGGAAAGCGATCAATGCGCAGGCTTTGGTTACAGGCGCAGTCAACGTCAACGGTAATTCAGTGAATGTGAAGTTCCGGGTCTACGATGTGTTCTCTGGCACTGAAATCGGCTCTGGTCTGCAGTTTGCTGGCACGACCCAAGGCTGGCGTCGCATGGCGCATAAGGTGGCCGACCAAGTCTATACGCGTATCACGGGTGAGCAGCCTTATTTTGATAGTCGCGTTGTTTATGTTTCCGAGCAGGGCCCGAAAGACAAACGCCGTAAGCGTCTCGCGATCATGGATTATGACGGCGCGAATGTGCAGTATTTGACTGGCTCTGAGCATCTCGTACTTGCGCCGCGTTTCTCGCCTACAGGGGATCGCGTGCTCTATACTTCTTATGAAACAGGCTTCCCGCGTATCTATGTGCTCGATGTTGGTTCTGTGCAGCGCCGCGTCCTGGAAAGCCAAGAAGGCTCTATGAGCTTTGCACCACGCTTTTCTCCGAATGGTCAAACGGTGGTTTATTCCTTGGCGAGCGGTGGCAATACAGATATTTACCGTATGGATGTTGCGAGCGGCTCAAGCACGCGACTGACCTCTGCCCCCTCTATCGAAACCGCGCCGAGCTATAGCCCTGATGGCAGTCAGATCGTCTTCGAAAGTGACCGCTCAGGCTCGCAACAGATTTACATCATGTCCGCAAATGGCGGCGAAGCGAAGCGTATCAGCTTTGGCAACGGCCGTTATGGTACGCCCGTCTGGTCGCCTCGTGGTGATTTGATCGCCTTTACAAAACAGTCCAAGGGGCGTTTCCACATTGGTGTGATGCGCACGGACGGCAGCGAAGAGCGCTTGCTGACGGCGTCCTTCCTAGATGAAGGTCCCACATGGTCGCCAAATGGCCGTGTCATTATGTTTACACGCGAAACGCAGGGTGCCTCTGGCGCATCATCGCTCTACTCGGTTGATATCTCTGGGCGTAATTTGAAACGTATTCCTACGGACGGTGGTGCGTCCGATCCATCATGGTCGCCTCTCCAACGCTAAACGCGGCCAGATACATATAACAATAATAAGTGAGACAAGCAGATGAAGATGATTACCAAGGCAGTGCTCCTGACCAGCGTTATCGCGTTGGCCGCATGTTCGAACAAAAGCGACTTTGAGGGCGATGATTTTACCGACCTGAACGCAAGCTCTGGTGCCAATGCAGGGGCAAATGCGGGGATCATTCCTGGCAGTGCGGGTGATCCAACATCGATTGCCTTCTTCCAGCAAAGCGTTGGCGATCGTGTCCTGTTTGAAGTTGATCAATCCTCGCTCACCGCTCAAGGACGCGCCACGCTGGATGGTCAAACGGGTTGGCTGATGACAAACTCTGACTACACGGCGATCATCGAAGGTCACGCAGATGAGCAGGGCACCCGCGAATATAACGTTGCGCTCGGTGAACGCCGCGCCAATGCAGTGCGCGATTATCTTGTGAGCAAAGGTGTTCCATCCTCACGTCTTCGTGTCGTGAGCTTTGGCAAAGAACGTCCCATTGAGGTTTGCAGCGCCGAAGGGTGCTATGCTAAAAACCGACGTGCTGTGACTGTTCTTGCAGCGGGTCTGACTGGCTAAGGCCACTTTGGAAGGAACGCATATGTCGTCTCGTTTATCACGTCACTTGGCGGCGGCAGCGCTGACACTCTGTTTGATGCCTGCAATGGGCGTCGCGCAATCGAGCAATGATCAAACCCTTGCAGATATCCGTCAGGATCTCACGGTTCTGTACGTGGAAATGCAGCGCTTGAAGCGCGAATTGTCCACGACGGGCGCCTCCAACCCTGCGGTTGGCGGCGCAAGCGCGATTGAGCGGATCAATTCCGTTGAGGGCGAATTGCAGCGGTTGACAGGTAAGGTCGAACAACTTGAGTTCCGTATCGAAGGCATCGTCAAAGACGGGACCAATCGTATCGGCGATCTGGAGTTCCGTTTGGTGGAGCTTGAAGGCGGCGATGTCAGCAAGCTGGGTGAAACCAGCACATTGGGCGGCGCTGCTACCTCAAGCGGGGTTGCAACGCCTGTTCAAAGCCCGACCCAAGCGCCCAGTGATGATTTTGGCGGTGCAGAGTTGGCAGTAGGCGAGCGCGCAGATTTTGAAGCGGCGCAAGCGGCGATGGAAGCTGGCGACAATGCGGGCGCGGCAGAGCAATTTGCGCTGTTCACACAGAATTACCCCGGTAGCCCACTTGAGGACCAAGCGCGCTTGAAGCAGGGCGAGGCCTATGAAGCGGCAGGCAATGCACGCGAGGCTGCGCGCACTTATCTTGAAGCCTATTCACGTGATCCGTCTGGCGCGGCTGCGCCCGATGCATTGTTCCGTCTGGGACGCGCCTTGGGTCGGCTTGGATCAACGTCTGAGGCCTGCGTCACCCTGAGCGAAGTGGGTGTGCGGTATCCTGGCACTGCGGCAGCGGGCGATGCGCAAGCGGAAATGAGCGCGCTGAGCTGCTCGTAATGCTGAAAACGGACCTTTTGAAAGGGCATGTCCCATTGGGCATTGCGCTTTCGGGGGGCAGCGATTCAACGGCCCTTTTGATCCTTGCGAGCGAAGTGCTTGGCGCGGAGAACCTTAGGGCGGTGACGGTGGATCATGGTCTGCGCGCAGGTGCACGCGCCGAAGCGGAACAGGCGGCCAGCTTATGTGCGTCGCTCGGCGTGGCGCATGAGATTATCACGTTGAAATTGGCCAATAGCGCGGATTTACAAGCCCGCGCGCGCGCCGCGCGCTACGACACGCTCAGCGCTTGGAGCGCGCGTACTGGCGTTGCTGCGATTGCTTTGGGGCATACCGAGAACGATGTCGCTGAAACCTTCCTAATGCGCTTGTCGCGTGGTTCAGGCGTGGATGGCTTGGCGCAAATGCCAGAGCGTTTTTCGCGTAAAGGCACCATCTACCTGCGCCCGCTTTTGAATGTTCCGCGCGCCGCATTGCGCGAGATGTTGCAAAGCAAGAACATCGCATGGAGCGATGATCCGTCCAATGAAGATCGACGGTTCACCCGTGTGCAAATGCGTCAAGCGGATGGGGCGCGTGAAGAATTAGGTCTGAGCACGTCGCGCCTGAGCCAGACAGCAAAATGGATGCGCGCGGCATCTGAAGTCCTTGAAAACGCAGCGGATGATTGGATCGTGCGCCATGCACGCGTCGATCATGGCGATGCGGTCTTTAACCAAGCTGCATTGCGCGCAGCGCCAGAAGAAACTGCATGTCGCATGTTTGCGCGTGCTCTGTGCAATATATCTGGCAACCCGTATCGCCCGCGTTTTAGCGCGTTGGAAGAGGCTCTAAAGAGCAACGCGGCGATGACCTTGCATGGGTGCTTGATCTATCCGCACGGGGACGATTTACGCATCACGCGAGAGCTGAACGCGATCAAAGGGCAAGACCCACGTTGGTACGTGAAGAATGATCTAGGGACATTCGTTATGCGCGCACTGGCGGAGGTCGGACTGAGCCAAATTTCTGATTGGCGTGAAACGGCCCTCTTGCCGCGACGCTCGCTGCTTTCAAGCCCCGCGATCTGGGATGGAAATCGCGTAGTTGCCGCGCCCTTTGCGCGACCCGATCCTGACTGGGACGTAACGATTGCCGATCCGCTGAAGCGCGCCGCTACTTAGAGCGCGCAGCTTTTTCTGCGATGCCCGAGGTGCCGACGCGCTTGGCGAGGACGGCTTCCACATCTGCCAGCGATACATCTCGCGCAGCAAGCATGACGAGCAGGTGATACATCACATCAGCGGCTTCCGAAGCCAAAGCCTCTTTGTCGTCCTTGATGGCTTCGATGATCGCTTCGATTGCTTCTTCGCCGAACTTCTCGGCGCATTTTTCGGGACCCTTTGCGAGCAACTTAGCCGTCCAGCTATCGGAGCCGCCCTCAGCTTTGCGCGCTTCAATCGTGGCGAAAAGATCGTGGAGAACGCTCATGTTAACCTCACTGGAATGCCTGCGGCGGCCATGTGCGCCTTGGCCTCGCCCACGGTATATTCACCAAAGTGGAAGATCGACGCGGCCAGAACCGCGCTTGCGCCGCCCTTGGTGACGCCTTCGACCAAGTGGTCTAGATTGCCGACGCCGCCGGATGCGATGACCGGCACATTCACGGCATCAGAAATCGCGCGGGTGAGGGGCAGGTTAAAGCCCGACTTAGTGCCATCGCGATCCATGGATGTGAGCAGAATTTCCCCTGCGCCTTTCTCCGCGACGAGCTGCGCAAATTCCACCGCGTCAATGCCCGTTGGTTTGCGTCCACCGTGGGTGAAAATCTCCCAACGGCCCGGTTCCACGGTTTTTGCGTCAATCGCGCAGACGATGCATTGGCTGCCAAACTGATCTGCGGCCTCGGCCAGCACGTCAGGGCGGGCCACGGCGGCAGAGTTAAAGCTGACCTTGTCCGCGCCCGCGAGCAAAAGCGCGCGCACGTCTTCAACCTCGCGCACGCCGCCGCCAACAGTCAGCGGGATGTAGCATTGCTCCGCCGTGCGGCGCACCACGTCAAACATGGTGCCACGGTTTTCGTGGGTGGCGTGAATGTCGAGGAAACACAGCTCATCCGCGCCCGCAAGATCATAGGCGCGCGCGCTTTCAACAGGATCGCCCGCATCGCGCAGCCCGACAAAATTCACGCCTTTGACAACGCGTCCATCGGCAACATCGAGGCAGGGAATGATGCGGGTTTTAAGCATTAGCCAAGCACCTTTAGGGCTTCTGAGAGGTCAAGCGCGCCGTCATAAAGCGCGCGACCCGAGATTGCGCCATTGAGGTTAGCGCCGCAATCGCGCAAGGCAACAAGATCCTCGAGCGAGGACACGCCGCCAGAGGCGATCACAGGGATCGATACCGCGCGCGCGAGAGCGGCTGTGGCGTCAATATTCGGCCCCTGCATCGCGCCATCGCGGTTGATGTCGGTGTAGATGATCGCGGCCACGCCTGCGTCCTCAAAGGATTTGGCAAGGTCGGTGACGTTCACGTTGGTCTCTTCTGCCCAGCCTTTGGTCGCAACCATTCCGTCGCGCGCGTCGATACCTACTGCCACGTGACCTGGGAAGGCCTTGGCCGCTTCGCGTACCAGCTCAGGGTTCTCAACAGCAACGGTGCCAAGGATCACGCGTTGCAAACCTTTGTCGAGCCAGCGCTCAATCGTTGCCATGTCGCGGATGCCGCCACCGAGTTGGGCAGGGACTTTGCAGGCCTTCAAGATCGCCTCAACCGGCGCAGCGTTCACAGGTTCACCCGCAAACGCGCCATTGAGATCGACCAAATGCAGCCATTCACACCCTGCTTTGACAAATTCCATCGCTTGCGCGGCGGGATCGTCGCTAAAGACGGTTGCTTTGTCCATTTCGCCGCGCAGCAAACGCACCGCTTGGCCATCTTTGAGGTCGATTGCAGGGTAGAGGATCATAAGAGAGGTGCCTTTTGTTTCTTGCGCCCTGCATTGGCATGGGATCGCCGAATTTGCAACGGGGCGTTACGTCAAGGCTTGCTTTGCGGGGCCGCTGCTCGCAAGGTTTGGGCAAACATTGGGAGGAAACTATGAAATCTTTACTCACAGCCGCTGCGCTGAGCGTCATTGCCGCGACGACGGCCTTTGCAGAACCCGCCGTGGGCGTGTGGAAAACACAGGTCGATGATGGTGCTTATGCGCATGTGAACATGGCGCCATGTGGTGGCAGCCTTTGCGGTGTGATCTCGCGCACGTTCAACAACACGGGCGAATACAAAAGCGCGAACATCGGCAAGAAGCTGGTTTGGGACATGAAGTCGTCTGGCGGCGGCAAATATAAAAACGGCCAGATTTGGCAGCCATCTACGGGCAAAATCTACAAATCCAAAATGACACTCTCAGGCAATACGCTGAAAGTGTCGGGTTGTGTTGGACCGATCTGCAAAAAGCAGACTTGGACACGCGTTAAGTAACTCGTGTTTGGATGCTTAAGGCGTCCAAGTCAGAAAATTTGAGATCAGCCGCAGGCCAACCTGTTGGCTTTTCTCTGGATGGAACTGCATGCCAAGCATCGTATCACGGCCCACAATTGCTGTGATATCACCCGCATAATCCACGTGGGCCAGACGCTCTTCAGATTTTGAGACATCGAAATGATAGGAGTGCACGAAATAGGTGTGATCGCCTGTTTTGACGCCATCGAACACAGGGTGGGGCGTGTCGATCACCAAATCGTTCCAGCCCATATGCGGCACTTTCAACGCTTTGTCGCTTGGCGTGATCTTCACCACTTCGCCGTCGATCCAGCCCAAACCATACGTATCTTCATACTCGCGGCCAATCGTTGCCATTAGCTGCATGCCAACACAAATCCCAAGGAAGGGACGCGCTTTGACTGTGACTGCCTCTTGCAATGCATCGAACAGACCGCCCGAACCTTTGAGCGCATTTACACAAGCAGGATAGGCACCATCACCGGGCAGAACGATCCTGTCCGCGCGCGCAACGACGTCGGCGTCAGAGGTGACAACAACCTCGCCAGCGCCAACTTCGCTCGCCATACGGCCAAAGGCTTTCTCGGCGGAGTGAAGGTTGCCGCTCTCGTAATCAATAATTGCAGTCAGCACGTTAGAGCGTTCCCTTTGTGGATGGAACCGCATCCGATTTGCGCGGATCGGTTTCTACAGCGATG
>NZ_JBDWVM010000113.1:0-7007 GCF_039984035.1 Planktotalea sp.
TGAATTGCTTGGGACCGATCTTGAATGGCATTTTGAAACCATGACGCAATTCTCGTGGGCGACGACCGACTTCAGGTACGTCTGCTGTCAGAACGAGCGTCTCATAACCAGCCGCTTTTGCACGTTCGACCAATTTGAATGCACCAACACCATCACCGCTGAAATAGAGCTGAAACCAAGCATTGCCTTCGGCCACCTCAATGATCTTCTCCATCGGGGTTGAGGCGACGGTAGAAACACCATGCGGCACACTGTATTTCGCGGCAAGACGCGCGAGCATCATATCAGCGTTGGGACCTGATAGATTGCACATGCCCATCGGCGCAATGCCAAAAGGTCGCTCAGAAGATTTGCCAAAGAGGTTCGTTTTGAGCGAGCGTTTACTCACATCGCGCAGAATGCGCGGGCGCAATGTAGCAGCATCTAAAGCTGCGCGATTTCGTAGCGCACCGGTTTCATCGCCTGCCGACCCATCGATGTAGTCAAAGATCATCCAAGGCAAACGCCGTTTGGCGAGCCGCCGTGCATCACTCGCAGAGTGGATATGCGCGGCGGCTCTGCTCATTAGGCTTTCACAGCTTCCATAAAGCGGTGACGGATCACTACAGGATCAAGCGTGATAACAGGCAGTTTGATGTTGCCGCTGTCGCATTTGCACACGATGATCGTCATCTCGTCGCTGTCGATCGCGCCTTGCAGAACCGGACCAAGGTCCTTGTCCTGTACTTCGATCACGTTATCACACCCACATGCCGTCGCGACCGCCGCGAGGGATGTTTTTTGCCCCGCATATGTTGGCTGATCACCAGTAGAACCGTAGGAGCCATTGTCGATGATCAACAGGGTGTAGTTGCCCGTCGCGTTGTTCGCGATTGTTGGCAATGTGCCAAGGTTAGTGAGGACCGAGCCATCTCCATCAATGGAGATCACGGGTTTGTCCTGCGCGAGCGCGAGGCCGAAACCAATAGAAGAAGACAGGCCCATTGTGCCAAGCATGTAGAAATTACGCTCGTTGTCATCGATCATGTGCAGCTCTTGGCTGGGCAGACCGATGTTGCATACAACAAGGTGTGGGTTAAGGATCGGAGCGATTTCTCTTAGAATTTCTGAACGGATCATTGGTCGCCGTAGCCTCCCCAGAAGTTGGCATCGGTCAGGATCGCGACCGGCTTGTTGCACATGAATGTGTATTTCAGAATGTTGTCGAACTCTTCGACATCCTTTTGCCAGTGGAAGTGGTACGTCGGGATGTTGAGCTGTGCGAGAAGCGCCTTGGTATGCACGGCCATTTCGACCTGGCATGCGACGGGTTCACGCAATTCACCGCGATAGGAAATGATCATCGGCAAAGGCATGCGGTAGAACTGTGTCAATGTCGCAAGCGTGTTGATCGTCACGCCAATCGCTGTGTTTTGCATGATGATCGCTGGGCGTTTGCCACCCATGAAGGCACCCGCGCAAAGGCCCATACCCTCGTCTTCTTTGTTCGACGGGATGTGGAAAATGTCTTCACGCTGCTCAACCTCATCAATCACCCCTGCCAATTGTTTACAGGGCACAGTCGTGACAAATGAGACGTCGTTGGCGACAAGATCGTCTACGATCTTCTTGTCGATGTTCATTGGGCCAATTCCTCTTCGGTGGTCGTTGCGTTCAGTCGTTTCTGGGTCTGCGATCCGTGGCTATGCCCAAGGATCAAGAATAATCTTAGGCGTCGCGACGGTTCCGGCGCGCAGGCCCGCAAAGGCTGCCGCTCCATCCGCAAGCGGCATGGTTTCCGTCCAATCGAGCGGGCCAAGACGGCCATCAAAAATGGCCTCTGCCGTGTCGCGGAAATCTTCAGGCGTGTAAGTGTAGGTGCCGATGAACGTGATTTCCTGAAGCGTTAAGCGTCGCACATCAACGCCGCCCAAATCTTCGCCGAGACCGACATGTGCAATCACACCGCCGGGCATGGCTGCCGCAGAGGCTGCAGTGCGCGTTGCGCTATAACCAACGGCGTCGATCACAATGGGAAACTCGCCCGCGCCTTGCGCCACGGCGTTCTGTCCGCAGGTCTCGATCAGAAAGCTACGGCGCACCTCATTCGGCTCCGCAATGATAACGTCTTCAACACCCATCGCTTTCAGCGCCAAAGACGCCGCCAAACCAATCGCGCCACCACCAATGATCAATGCCTTACGATACATGCTTGGATGCAGCGCTTCGAGCGCGAGGCGTACCGTATGCCAACTCACGGCCAGGGGTTCGGTCAGTGCTGCTTTGGCAAGCGGAACATCGTCAGGAACTGTCACCAGATTTCGATCTGGCATTGAAATATACTGCGCGAATGCCCCTTGGCGCGGCATCATCGAAATGATCTCCCGATCAGGGCAAAGGTTTTCGCGACCGGCAAGACAAGCAGGGCACGTCAGGCACGCCACCAACGGATTGATCGTCACGCGCCGTCCATCTTGCGGACCGCCGACAATGACTCCGGCTGCTTCATGACCAAGAATGAGGGGTGCAGGACGGCGTGCATCGTGGCCGAGATAGGCATGCATGTCAGAGCCGCAAATACCGACTGCTGTCACCTTGATAAGGTGCTCACCCGCCAAAGGAGTGGGATCTGGCATGTCGCGAAAATTGAGCGTTTCAACGCCATCGTAAACCAAAGCCTTCATTTCGCTGTAAACCCTCCGTCAACCATCAAGACTTGCCCCGTGACGTAGCTTGACGCTTCCGAACACAAGAAAAGCAGTGGTCCATCCATGTCGGTCATTCGTCCATTTCGACCGACGCAAGTTTGCGCAGCATTGCGTTCCGCACGGTCGGAATCACTGAACACCGCTTCTGTAAGTTCGGTCGGAAAAAAGCCCGGCCCAATCGCATTGGCGGTAATGCCATCACGCGACCACGCTTCCGCCATCGCGCGCGTCATTTGGCCTACTCCGCCTTTGCTCGCGCCATAGGCAATGCCCCCTGGGAAGGCCCGAGTGGTTTGCAGGGACGCAAAATTCACGATCCGGCCCCAGCCCTTAGCCTTCATGTAAGGCACGATAGCTTGGCTTAAGAAAAATGGCGTGGACAGATTGAGGGCAAGGGTCTGATCCCAACCGATATGCGTCACATCATCTGCCGCTTCTCTGGTGTTCACTCCCGCCGCATGAATTACGATGTCGGGCGCACCAAAAGGCGCAGAAATCGCTTCGACAAGTTCGGGAATACCATCGCGATTGGCGACATCCGCAACAACGGAGGCTGCGCCAATTCCGATCTCATTTTGGAGTGAATCCAAAGCATCTCGGCGACGTGCAACACCAATGACATAGGCACCCGCCGCCGCCAGCGTCATTGCGGCGCGGCGTCCAATGCCCGAACTGGCCCCAGTGACGCAAGCAACACGCCCCGTCAGATCAAAGAGATCGCGAGGATCAGCCATTTGCGGACAGATCGAAATTTTCACCAGGGAAGTATTTGGCGAGACGTACATCAGCAGCACGCGCATGCCCTTCCATACCTTCAAGGCGTGAAATACGCGCTGTTGCTTCTGCAACACGTTTGGACGCATCTCGCGTTGAGCGCTGCCATGTGACGATTTTCATATATTTATGAACGCTAAGACCACCCGTATATCCGGCTGCGCCCGATGTCGGCAGAACGTGGTTCGTACCAGATGCCTTGTCCCCGTAAGACACGGTCGTTTCTTCACCAAGGAAGAGCGAGCCATAGCACGTCAACGTATCAAGCCACCAATCCAGATCTTCGGCCTGCACCGTCAAATGCTCTGGTGCATACTCGTCAGAACATTTGGCCATATCTTCGCGATCTTCGCAGACGATAACCTCGGCATAATCGCGCCACGCGGCAAAGGCGTTCTCGCGGTTGGTTTCTGGCAAGTCATCAATCAAGCCTGGCACCATGTCCAAGACTTTTTCAGCCAATGCACGATCATCTGTGACCAACCAAACAGGGGAATTGTACCCATGTTCTGCTTGGCTCACCAAATCAGTGGCAACGATATGCGCATCGGCAGTTTTATCCGCGAGGATCAAACTATCCGTTGGACCAGCGATCATATCGATGCCAACACGGCCAAACAGAATACGTTTGGCTTCTGCAACAAACTGGTTTCCTGGCCCCACGAGGATGTTCGCCTTGGGCAAACCAAACAGGCCAAAGGTCATCGCAGCAACGCCTTGCACACCGCCCATCGCCAAAATTTTGTCGGCGCCGCAAATATGCGCAGCATACACAATCGCAGGCGCAACACCGACACCCGGGCGCGGCGGCGAGCATGCTGTAATGTGATGACATCCTGCAACCTTGGCAGTGGTCACCGTCATGATTGCGGATGCGATATGGCTGTAGCGGCCGCCCGGGACATAGCAACCAGCGGCATCAACCGGGATCGCTTTTTGACCAGCAACAAAACCCGGTTCAATTTCCATCTCAACATCAGTCAGAGTCGATTTTTGGGTTTCGGCAAAACGGCGAACATTGTCATGAGCAAAGCGAATATCTGCTTTTAGCTTTTCAGGGACCTGCGCAATTGCCGCTTCGATTTCTTCAGGTGTCAGTTGGACATTGCCTTCATAACGGTCAAACTTGGCCGCATATTCCAGAGCTTTCTCATCACCGCCCGCTTGGATATCATCCAAGATACCTTTCACCAGTTCGTGCACTTCAGATGCGTCAGACGTCGAAGTGAGCGTCGCTTTCTTCAGATAGTCTCGGGACATGGGCGGGTATCCTATTCGTAGTGGGCCTAAACGCAGACTCAAACATAGTGAGAGTGCGATTCTTGACCCCAAATGTAAGCGCTTACAATTTCAAATGCAAGCGCTTACATTGGCTGTGTTCTTTTGAAAAGAATGTGCTAAATTGGGCCTAATCAACGGTGCCCAATCAATGCCTTATTCAAAAAACGCCCCAACTCTGGATGACGTCGCCAAACAAGCAGGCGTTTCTACAGCGACGGTATCGCGCTGCCTGAACAATCCAGATCGCGTTGTTGAAAAGACCCGTAAGAAAGTCATGCAGGCGGTAAAGACATTGGGTTACACACCCAATTTTGCGGCGCGCGTCATGGCCGCTAAACGTACATCAACGATTGGCGCCATTATCCCGACGATGGAAAATGCTATCTTCGCGCGTGGCCTGCAAGCGTTTCAAGAAGAGCTGCATCGCAAAGGGTATACTTTGCTTGTCGCCAGCTCGGCCTATCGCCCTGACATCGAGGAAGAAGAAATCAGAGCGCTGGTTTCACGCGGCGCTGATGGATTGCTTTTGATTGGACATGACAGAAAGCCTGAGATTTACGATTATCTAGAGCAACAAGGCGTACCAACCTTGTGTGCATGGTCGTATATGCCCGACGAGCGTCTGCCATCTGTGGGCTTTGACAATCGCGCGTCTATGAAAGCCATAGCGCAAGTCGCGCTTGATCAAGGTCACACGAAGCTCGCGATGATTTCCGCTATCCAAAAAGGCAACGATCGCGCGCAGCAGCGGATCAAAGGCGTGCAAGACGCAGCGCGCGAATCTGGGCTAAATTCGGACGACGTGATCATCATCGAAACCACCTATGAGGTCGACAGCGGCGCACGCGCGTTGAAGCAACTCATGTCCAATGGCGAACCACCGACTGCAGTGCTCTGTGGCAACGATGTGATCGCCGTTGGCGCGGTGCGCGCAGCCAAGGAATTGGGATTGAATGTACCCCGTGATGTATCGATCACGGGTTTCGATGACATGGAACTGGCCCGCATTGTCGAACCTGAATTAACCACCGTGCATGTCCCGCATTTGGACATGGGCCGCAAAGCTGCGCAAGAACTCGTCGCTATGGTTGAACGCAAAAGCAAAGGCATTTCAATTTGCCTCGAGACGAACGTCGTCGCACGGCAATCACTTGGACCCCAAAAGCGCTAAGTGCGGATCAATAGGTATTGTGCGGTACGTTCTGCGCCATGCCAGCTTCGTGTTGCTTTTGCTTTGCCGCTTGAAAACCTGAACGTTCTTCCAGCCTTCGATACCATGCTAGCGAATTAGGTGGCAGATCCTCTTGCATCCGCAAAGACAACGCAAATTGGATCGCGTAGCCCACCGAAACATCCGCAAGCGAAAATGTCTCACCCAAAATGTAAAGGCGACCATCATCAAGCGTTGCTTCTAGCAAGCGGAGACGTGCAAGGAACCAGCGTTTGTAATCTTCAGCGACCTTCGCCTGACCACCATCTCCCGGCTCCAAGTAGGTATAACGCAGGTAAATCGTTTGCGGGAACGTCAGGGTAGACTCCCCATGATGAAGCCAATTCAAATAAGCCCCATAATCTGGGTCAGTCACAGCAGGTGATAATCTACCAGCACCATGTCGCGTTGAGAGATAGTGCAACATTGCCGCTGATTCCGTCATGCGCACATCACCATCAACAAGCAAAGGTATCGTTCCCAGCGGATTTTCTTCGAGATATTCACGTTGCTCAAAACGGGGCGGAAAAGGCAGCATGATCAATTCATACTCCAGCTGCAGTTCTTCCAAAGCCCAAAGTACCCTGAATGATCTAGCGTCTGCACAATGCCATAGTTTCAACATGTCACGTTCCCTTGCAGCTTGAGCACTAAGGGAAGCGTTAACGCAAATCAGTTCGCATGTCGCTATCAGCAGTTAAAGAACGTGGCGACGCTTTGCGTTTCGTCTGCAGTGCTGTTTTGAAAATAGTGCCGAGGATTGCATGTCCCGCAAGGATCGTGCCGCGCACTGTTCCTGATACTTTGGATACTCCGATCCGTTTGCGATAATCGACGGGCACCTCACAAACGTCCAAACCGAGCAAGATCGCCTTAAGCTGCATTTCAACGGTCCAGCCAAAAGCTTGGTCTTGCATCTGCATTTTATCAAGCGCGTCTTGCGTCACAGCACGAAACGGACCGAGATCGGTGTAGGCCACGCCCCAGAAAAATCTGATCAACGTACAGGCGAGCCAATTGCCAAAAAGTTGCTGTGGCGTCAGCGCGCCAGCTTG
>NZ_JBDWVM010000114.1:0-8361 GCF_039984035.1 Planktotalea sp.
TACTGGCCACCTGCGCATCATCGACCGCGCAAAAGACGTTGCCAAAATGGCAGGCGGCGAAATGTTCGCGCCGAAGTATGTTGAGAACAAACTCAAGTTCTATCCCAACATCCTGGAAACTGTCGTCTTCGGAGCCGGCAAAGAATATTGCACGGCATTCGTAAACATCGATTTGAATGCGGTTGGTAACTGGGCAGAGCGAAACAACATCGCCTATGCCTCCTATCAGGAATTGGCGGGACACCCTCGCGTTCTTGAGACGATCCAAGAGCATGTTGAGACGGTCAATAAATCCGTTGCCGAAGATCCGATGCTATCGGCCTGTCAGGTGCACCGCTTCCTCGTGCTGCACAAACAGCTGGATGCGGATGATGGTGAACTCACACGTACACTGAAAGTGCGCCGCAAGATCATCGGTGAAAAGTTCAACGATTTGGTAACTGCGCTTTATGACGGTTCGTCCGAAATCTACACCGAAACGGAAGTCACCTATGAAGACGGTCGTAAGGGTAAGATCACCGCGACATTGGAAATTCGTGACGCGAAGGTTGTGCCTGTGACAACCTCCAAGATTGCTGCTGAATAAGGAACGTATGATGCTGGATAATGCAGAAGGATACGTCACCGAGGACGGCCGCAAGATTGGCGGCGTGGTGATGGAAATGAAAAACATCACATTGCGATTTGGTGGTGTGGTCGCGATCAAGGACATCTCGTTCGATATTCGCCAAGGCGAAATTCGCGCAATCATTGGCCCGAACGGCGCCGGTAAGTCATCGATGCTCAATGTGATCTCCGGCTTTTACGTGCCGCAAGAGGGTCAGGTGCTTTTCAAGGGTGAACCGCGCCCGCAGATGAAACCGTATGAGGTGGCTCAGCAGGGTATCGCACGTACATTCCAAAACATTGCTTTGTTCGAAGGCATGACAGTTCTGGACAACGTGATGACCGGCCGGTTGAACAAAATGAATTCAGGTCTGCTGTCGCAAGCCATTTGGAAAGGCAAAGCAGAGCGCGAAGAAGTCGAGAACCGCGAAAAGGCGGAAAACATCATCGACTTCCTCGAAATTCAACACATTCGCAAAACGCCGGTTGCGCGCTTGCCTTATGGTTTGAAGAAACGTGTGGAATTGGCGCGTGCGCTGGTGTCCGAACCGTCCATTCTACTGCTCGATGAGCCAATGGCTGGCATGAACGTTGAGGAAAAAGAGGACATGAGCCGCTTTATCCTCGATGTGAACGATGAGTTTGGCACCACGATTGCACTGATCGAACACGATATGGGCGTTGTTATGGATCTCTCCGACCGCGTTGTTGTGATGGATTACGGTAAGAAAATTGGCGACGGCACACCGAACGATATTCGCAATAACCAAGCGGTTATCGATGCATATCTGGGGGTGGCACATGACTAATTTCGCCTACACTATTTACATGATGGAGGCACGCTGATGCCCGAACAACTCGTCTTTGCGATGGAAGTGTTCCTCAATGGCCTGATGGCCGGGGTACTCTATGCGCTCGTCGCGCTGGGCTTCGTTTTGATCTTCAAAGCGTCCGGCATTTTCAACTACGCCCAAGGTGTCATGGCGCTGTTTTCAGCGTTGACGCTGGTCGGTATCATGGAAGGGCAAGTGCCCTTTAGTCACATCATTAACGCGGTCTTTGGAACGGAGATCCACCACTTTGGCTGGCACGTTCCTGCGCTGCTTGCGATCTTGATAACCATGGCTGTGATGGTCCTGTTTGCTTGGATCGTGCAGCGGTACATCTTCCGCCATTTGGTCGGGCAAGAACCGATCATTCTGTTCATGGCAACCATCGGTCTGGCCTACTTCCTTGAAGGTGTGGGCGATCTGATGTGGGGCTCTGAGATCAAGAAGCTTGATGTTGGACTGCCGCAAGGTATCAACGATTGGATTGATCTCACGACCTACAATATTTTCGATTACGGCTTCTTCATCGACAACCTCGATATCGTTGCGACTGTGATTGCTGCGTTGTTGGTGGCTGCGCTTGTGATCTTCTCACAATACTCCAAAGAAGGCCGCGCAATGCGGGCTGTGGCGGATGATCACCAAGCGGCGCTGTCTGTGGGTGTTTCTCTGAACTTCATCTGGATCATGGTTTGGTCCGTTGCCGGCTTCGTCGCACTTGTTGCAGGCATCATGTGGGGTACGAAGTCGGGCGTTCAATTCTCGCTTTCCCTAATCGCACTCAAGGCTCTGCCGGTTCTGATGCTGGGTGGCTTTACATCGATCCCAGGTGCGATTGTCGGTGGCTTGATCATCGGCGTTGGTGAGAAGCTCTTTGAATTCGCGATTGGCCCAATGGTGGGCGGCGCGACAGAAAACTGGTTCGCCTATGTGCTGGCTCTCATCTTCTTGGTGTTCCGTCCCCAAGGCCTATTCGGGGAGAAGATCATTGAGAGGGTTTAGAAGAGGGGGCTTTGCCCCCGCCGCCTACGCGACTCCCCCAAAGTTTAACTTGAAAGATGAAGGACCTTTAGATGTTTTATCGTGAAGCGGGCGATTTCAAGACGTCCTACACAGATGACAACCAAACCTTCCCGATCAAGTTTGACCGGTATCGGTACTATGTGGTTCTCGCTGTTGCCTTTGGCATCATCCCATTCATCATCAATGATTATTGGGCAAATGCATTCCTGCTGCCGTTTCTGATCTATTCGATTGCGGCAATTGGATTGAATATCCTCACGGGTTATTGTGGGCAGGTTTCACTGGGTACAGGTGGTTTCATGGCTGTGGGCGCTTATGCCTGCTACAAGCTGATGACCTCCTTCCCTGATGTGAACATCTTTTTCCACGTGATTGCCGCGGGTGGCATTACAGCAATAGTTTGCGCCGCGTTCGGTTTGCCGTCCCTCAGGATCAAGGGCTTCTATCTCGCGGTTGCGACACTGGCGGCGCAGTTCTTCTTGGTTTGGCTCTTCAACAAGGTCGAGTGGTTCTACAACTATTCAGCGTCTGGTCAGATCAACGCACCAGAGCGTTTCGTCTTTGGTGTGCCTGTCACGGGTGCGAACACAGATGCTTGGGCAACCTATTTGTTCTGCCTCGTCTTCCTAACGATCTCTGCCATCGTGGCGCGCAATATGACGCGCGGCATGCAAGGCCGCAAATGGATGGCGATCCGCGACATGGATATTGCTGCTGAAATCATCGGTGTTAATCCAATGCGTGCGAAGCTGAGCGCTTTTGCGGTCTCCGGTTTCTTCATTGGCATCTCGGGCGCGCTGTTCTTCGCGGTCTACCTTGGCGCTGTTGAAGTTGGTGAAGTCTTTGGCATTCAGAAGTCATTCCTCGTGCTCTTCATGATCATCATCGGTGGTCTTGGATCGATCTTTGGCTCTTTCGCTGGCGCTGCTTTCCTTGTGTTGCTGCCGGTTCTTCTGAAGCTGATCGGTGTGGATCTCTTGGGTTGGCCAACAGATATCGTTGCACACTTTAATTTGGTGATCGTGGGCGCATTGATCATCGTCTTTCTCATCGCAGAGCCACACGGCATTGCCCAACTGTGGCGCGTTGCGAAAGAGAAACTACGCCTTTGGCCCTTCCCGCACTAAGTGCTGGGCCGAAGTTCTATAAGGGGCGAATGCCCCACACATCGGAATAACCATGGGAGGATAAACCCGATGAAAATGAAACTAACAACTATGGCGCTAACAGCGCTGATGGCAGCAGGCCCCGCAATGGCGGATCTTGTGTTCCCATCACTTTCCTATCGCACGGGCCCATATGCGGCTGGTGGTATTCCGTTCGCGGATGGCTATGCGGATTACTTCACACTGCTCAACGAGCGTGATGGCGGCATCGGCGGCATCCCAACGCGCGTTCTGGAATGCGAAACAGGCTACAACACTGAAAAGGGTGTTGAGTGCTACGAGTCTACGAAGGCTGAAGGCGCGCTTGTGTATCAACCACTGTCCACAGGTATTACGTACCAGTTGATCCCGAAAGCGACAGCTGACGGCATCGCGATCCACTCAATGGGTTATGGCCGTACGTCTGCTGCAAACGGTAAAGTGTTCAGCAACGTCTTTAACTACCCTGCGAACTACTGGAACGGTGCGTCTGGCGCGATCAACTATTTGATGAGCCAAGGTGACCTAACGGGCAAAAAAGTTGCGCTCGTGTATCACAACTCTGCCTACGGCAAAGAGCCTATCCGCACATTGGAAGAGCTGTCTGCAAAGCACGGTTATGATCTGACGTTGATCCCGGTTGATCACCCTGGTCAGGAACAGAAATCACAGTGGCTGCAAATCCGCCGCGAAAAGCCTGATTTCGTGATCATGTACGGTTGGGGCGTTATGAACCAAGTTGCGGTTCAAGAAGCTGCAAACATCCGTTTCAACATGGAAAACTTCATCGGCATCTGGTGGTCTGGTTCTGAGAACGACGTTCTTCCAGCAGGCGATAAAGCGAACGGCTACAAAGCGTTGACGTTCCACGGTGTTGGCAACGACTTCCCAGTCTTCGCGGACATCCAGAAGCACGTTGTAGATGCAGGCAAAGCGGCCGGCGCTGGCGATCAAATCGGTACGGTTCTTTATAACCGTGGTCTCTATGCGGCGATGTTGGCTGCTGAAGCTGTGAAAACGGCACAAAGCATCCACGGCGAAATGGACATCACACCAGCAATGATGCGTGATGGCATGGAAGCACTGGAAATCACCGAAGAGAAAATGGCAGGCCTTGGCCTTCCAGGCTTTGGTCCATCGTTCTCCGTCTCTTGTGAAAACCACGGTGGCCCAGGTCTCGTTGGTATGACGCAATGGGATGCTGCTGCGAAAACATGGTCTTTGATCTCTGATTTCTCAGAGTCTGACATGGACGTGATCCAGCCACTGATCGATGCGGACTCCGAAGCATATGCTGCGGAAAACAACATCGAAGCAGGCTGCTAATTTAGCCTCTTTTGGTCCGGCTGGCCTTGGTTGGCCGGACCATTTCCCACCCAATTTAGTACAGGGCGTTTGACATGCTAGATGCTGCTCCGACCACGGAAAATTTGCTCGAAGTTAACAACATTGAAGTGATCTATAATCACGTGATCCTTGTGTTGAAGGGCGTGAGCCTCAGCGTGCCAAAGGGCGGTATCGTTGCGCTTTTGGGCGGCAACGGCGCTGGCAAGACCACAACGCTTAAGGCAATTTCAGGACTGCTGAAATCTGAACGCGGCGATATCACGAAAGGCACAGTGAGCTATCGCGGCAATGATCTGGCGGGACGCGATCCTGCTGATCTCGTGAGCTCCGGTGTCATCCAAGTGATGGAAGGCCGTCACTGTTTTGAACACCTAACCGTTGAAGAGAATCTGCTGACCGGCGCCTATACGCGCAAGGACGGTAAAGGCGCGATCGCCGCTGATCTTGAGATGGTTTATAACTATTTCCCACGCTTGAAAGAGCGCCGCAAATCGCAAGCAGGCTACACCTCTGGCGGTGAGCAACAAATGGTTGCGATGGGCCGTGCTTTGATGTCGCGCCCTGAAACGATCCTTTTGGATGAGCCTTCAATGGGTCTCGCTCCTCAGCTTGTTGAGCAAATCTTTGAAATCGTCAAAAAGATCAACGAAGAGCAGGGCGTGACCATTCTACTGGCTGAGCAGAACACAAACGTAGCTCTGCGCTATGCGCATTATGGGTATATCCTCGAAAGCGGGCGTGTCGTGATGGATGGTCCTGCGGCTGAATTGCGCGAAAACCCGGATGTGAAAGAATTCTATCTGGGCATGTCCGATGAGGGTCGAAAATCGTTCCGCGACGTGCGTTCCTATCGCCGCCGCAAACGTTGGTTGAGCTGATCTACCCCTAAAAGACCCCTCTTATTTGCGAGCGTAGCAGCCACATGACTAAATATTTCGATACGTTAGAAACCCGTTCCACCGATCAACGCATTGCTGAGCAAAGCGCGGCTTTGTTGGAACAATTGGCGCGCGCGAATTCAGCGAAGGACAGCTGTCTTGATGTAACTGGCATCAGCACGCTTGATGATTTGGTGAAACTGCCTGTTCTGCGTAAATCGGAACTGGTGAAGTGGCAGTCTCAGAACCCTCCGTTTGGCGGCATGGCAGTTTCCAACGTTGCACATATTTTCCAAAGCCCCGGTCCGATTTATGAACCCGGTGGTGTCAGCCATGATTGGTGGCGCATTGGTCGGTTCTTGCATGCCTTAGGCATAGGGCAAGGCGACATCGTTCAGAACTGCTTTGGCTATCATCTGACGCCTGCTGGCTCGATCTTTGAAAACGGCGCGCGGGCTGTTGGCGCGACTGTGCTACCTGCGGGCACGGGTCAAACCGAACTGCAAGTGCGCGCGGCAAAGGATGTGGGAACGACCGGATACGCGGGTACACCGGATTATCTGAAAGTCATACTCGATAAAGCCGATGAAATGGGCGTGTCGCTGGGTATCACGAAGGCCGCTGTTGGCGGTGGTGCGTTGTTCCCGTCTTTGCGTCAAGAATACGCAGATCGCGGCATTCTTTGCCTGCAAAACTATGCAACTGCGGACCTCGGCAACGTGGCTTATGAGTCCCAAGCCCAAGAGGGCATGATCGTCGATGAAGGCGTCATTGTTGAAATTGTTATTCCAGGCACGGGCACTCCTGTGGAACCGGGCGAAGTGGGTGAGGTCATCGTCACCTCGCTCAACCCCGACTACCCGCTGATCCGTTTCGCGACAGGTGATCTAAGCGCTGTGATGGCGGGTCAATCCCCATGCGGGCGCACCAATATGCGCATTAAGGGCTGGATGGGCCGCGCGGATCAAACGACGAAGATTAAGGGCATGTTCGTGCGCCCCGAACAGGTCGCGGATTTGGTCGCAAGCCACGACGCCATTGCCCGCGCCCGTGTTATCGCGACGCGCGCCGATGAAAAAGACGTACTGACCGTACAAATCGAAAGCAGCGCTGGCGATGCGAGTGCGTTTGAGAACGCCGTACAATCAACGCTCAAAATGAAGGGCGCGATTGAAGTTGTCGGCCTCGGCGAGTTGCCGCGCGATGGGTTGGTGATCGAGGATCAGCGTAGTTACGATTGAAGCCATGGTGAATTTTCAATTAGAATCCTTTTCATTGTTCGCGATCGAATTAGGAAGCCCAGTGTCAAAAGAAGATATCACCTTCATTTATAGGAGGTTTTTTGGCACGGAATTCTTCGAGCTCTTTCGCACGTCGGAGTGCCTCAATTCGTCCATTTTCCTCAAGGCTGGATATTAAATTTCGGATACTAGTCTCCGCATCTCGAGCTAGATTCCAAGCAAATGCGCCAAATTCAAAGTTCTCAGGCTTTCCCTGGTGCCTTTTAAGATGTTCCGTGACAACGTCACTCCCAATGTCATTGGAAGAAGACAGCGATAAGATTGTCCACTCATCATCGTCTTCCAACTGGGCAACTGCGACCGAATGAGCAAGGCTGTTTCTTACCTTGAATACTTTTTCCAGTATTTGGCGGGTTGCGCGCCAATCAGAATGAAGATCTTCGTACAAATCTAATGGAAACTGCGCTTTCAGAGCGGAATCCGTTAGTCTGATTTGAACAGCACTCGATGTCATTGACCTAATTGCTGCCATCGCCACTTGCGGTTCTTCTGCGTTGCAAATCAATCCGAATGCTCTTTCAAGGTAACCCTGTAGAGAGGCGGCGCGCGAAGAAATATTTCCTATTAGAAAAATGCGCTCTCGGAGATCGACGTCCATATCTTCAATGCTCATACAACGAATCTTTCGAATGAATTATCGCTTTAGCAGTGGTTTTACAGGCTATTCCAAATTCAACTGAATTTGCATTGCCTAATTCTAGAAAATATTTGCAGTTAAGCACTGAATTAATTCACCCTTCCTTCCCAAAAGAAAAGGCCGCCTCAAAAGAGACGGCCTAAACTAATTCAAAAGCTAGTAGCTCTTAGCCCTGACGGGCTTTGAAGCGGCGTTGTGTTTTGTTGATCACATAAACACGGCCCTTGCGGCGCACGATACGGCAGTCGCGGTGACGCGACTTCAGCGAGCGGAGCGAGTTTTTAACCTTCATCGGTTTTCTCCTCTTACGCGGCGCTGCGTGCGCCTCGATGGTTAGCGCCCAAATGGGCAAAAAATTCATGGTGGGCGATACAAGGTTCGAACTTGTGACCCCTTCGATGTCAACGAAGTGCTCTACCACTGAGCTAATCGCCCATGAAACCTGCGAAAAACCCTTGCCCCAAACAAAAATGGGGCGCGAAATTCCGCGCCGGTAAGGGGGCTATAAAAGGAGTCGCCGAGAGGATCAAGGGCTTTTGATAATTGTCTCTATCAGTCTATATTCAAGACAGGGATAGGAGCATTCATGTCACG
>NZ_JBDWVM010000115.1:0-26276 GCF_039984035.1 Planktotalea sp.
AGCCGTGCGTTTTGACATTACCCTTTGTGCGCCAGCAGGAGAGGTTTGTGCAGAGATTGATGGCTTCTCGATCAAACGGATCGAGGATAGTGCGAGCCTTGCACAAAGCCCGCTGCCGCAAGCCAATGAAGTTGAGTTCGACGATGCTGGTACGGCGCAGCCATTATCACCGCCAGAAGAGCGCCTGCACCACAACATCAGCCAAGGTATTCGCCCTGAAGAAGGCGTTGTCGCCTTCGCGCGCGCGATGTCATTGGGTGTTCCGCAAATCACAGTGTCCTCGCTTGATCTGACTGCGCTAAAGGCGCAAAGCGCGCTTGATACCGCGCAAGAGGGCGAAAGCGCTGGGTTCGAACGTCCCGATTTGGACAGCGACTATGCGGCACCAGAAACAGAAGTTGAGCGCATGCTTGCGAGCATGTGGCAAGACCTTCTCGGCGTGTCCGATGTTGGTATCGACGATAGCTTCTTCGATCTTGGAGGGCATTCCCTGATCGCGGTGCGTTTGTTCGCGCAGATCAAGAAAGCCTATCGCATCGATTTCCCGATTTCGGTTCTGTTTGAAGCGCCCACTATTCGCAAAATTTCAGACTTGATCGAAGCGCAAATTGGTCCACAGGATGCAAGTGGCGATAGCCCCAAACCCAAAGCGCCAGAACGTCGATTTACCCATATTGTTCCAATGCACGAAGGCGCGGCAGGCGGCAAAACGCCTTTCTTCCTCGTGGCTGGTATGTTTGGCAATGTTCTAAACCTACGCCATCTTGCACATCTGCTCGGCGCGGATCGACCATTCTATGGGCTTCAGGCGCGCGGGCTCTATGGGGATCAAGAGCCACATCGCAGCATCGAAGACGCCGCGCGTGACTATATCTCTGAGCTGCGCGAAGTTCAGCCAGCTGGCCCTTACATGCTGGGCGGGTTTTCTGGCGGTGGCATCACGGCCTATGAAATGGCGCGCCAGTTGGAAGAGGCGGGCGAGCAGATCGATCTGATCGTCTTGCTCGATACGCCTTTGCCTGTGCGTCGTCCGCTCGAACCGATTGACCGTCTTTATATCCAAGCGGCAGAATTGAAGCGGGGTGGTTTGCTTTATCCTTTCCGTTGGATCGCGCGCCGCGTTGCTTGGGAGATTTCCAAACGCCGCCCATCAGAACTAGCACAAACGCAAGAGCACCAGTTTCACAATGCGGAAATTGAACAGGCCTTCTTGGAGGCAGTCGCGGGATATGATGTGCGATCTTGGAATGGTAATTTGCAACTGTACCGCCCGCCTCTCGTGGGCCATTGGACCGTGTCCGCCGGCAGGCAGGTGAACTCAGAGCGTGCTTATGTTCTCGATGACAATGATTGGACGCAACATGCGCCAAACGTGCAGGTGACAGAGGTCCCAGGTGATCATGACAGTATGGTGTTAGAGCCAAATGTGCGCGTTTTGGCGGCGCGTATGAAAGAGGCAATCGAAGCAGCTGAACAGCACCGTGAAGCGCCCCAAGATGCATTGGCGGCGGAATAACATGTCACGCATTTTGACGATCATCTTGAATTACAAAACTGCTGACATGACGCTGAAGTCGACAGCGGCCGCTCTGCGCGAAATGGATGGGATCGAGGGCGAGATTGTCATTGTTGATAACGCCTCGGACGATGGGTCGTTTGAAACGCTGAACGCCCAAGTCACGGCGAACAATTGGAGCCGCGTGCGCGTTGTTCAATCTCCTCGTAATGGCGGTTTTGGCGCGGGCAATAATGTAGGTTTACAGCTTGGTTTGTCGGATGGCAGCACGCCCGATTTCTACTACGTTCTGAACTCCGATGCCTTCCCGGACAAGGGCAGCATTTCCGCGCTTTTGGTCTATTTAGAGTCTCATCCCAAGGTTGGTTTTGCCGGCAGCTATATCCATGGACCCGAGGGTGATCCGCATTTGACGACCTTCCGGTTCCCCTCAATTTTGTCGGAACTGGAAGGCGCTGCTCGGTTCGGTCCGATCTCGCGATTGCTGCGGTCTAAACGTGTGCCAATTGATGTACCCGATCATACGAGAGAGGTCGACTGGCTCGCTGGTGCTAGCCTGATGATGCGCCGCGAGACGCTCGAAGAGATCGGCCTGTTTGATGAAACCTTCTTTCTCTATTTTGAGGAAACGGATTTATGCCGCCGCGCCAAGCTTGCAGGTTGGCCGACTGTTTTTGTTCGAAGCAGCGAAGTGACCCATATCGGATCGGTGTCCACTGGCATGAAAACTTGGGAACGTATGCCGCAGTATTGGTTCGATTCACGCTTGCACTACTTCACGAAGAACCACGGCTGGCTCTATGCGATTGTCGCGGTAAAGGCCCATGTGTTGGGCGGTCTGCTATGGCGCGCACGTCGCTTGCTGCAGCGCAAGCCAAAGGCAGATCCAGATCATTTTCTTCGGGACTTAATTGTGCATGACACACGCCACTTATTAGGTGCAAGAAAAACAATTCAAGAACCTCAATTAGGCGCTCGAGCTAGCGCCGGAGACGTATGATGAGTACCCCTGTAAGTGTGATCCTGATTGGTTCTGAAAGCCTGACGATTGAAGCGGGTCGTCAAATCCGCGCGCGCGGATACGCAATTCAGGCAGTTGTGACGCATAGTGCGGACGTACGAGCATGGGCAGCTATGGAAGGCCTAGATGTGTTAGGCTTCGGCGCAGGCCTCAGCAAACGTTTGGGCGCGCAAGTTGATTGGATTTTTTCAGTTGCTAACCTTGAAATGCTATCCGCTGAATTGCTGAAACTAGCAGTAAAAGGCGCGATCAATTTCCATGATGGTCCGTTACCACGTTATGCGGGTCTGAATGCGCCTGCTTGGGCGCTTTTGAATGGTGAAACACAGCACGGCATCACATGGCATTTGATCGAAGGCGGCGTCGATAAGGGACGTATTATCGCGCAGGAGCAGTTTGATATCCGCGCGAATGATACCGCCTTTACCTTGAATACCCGCTGTTTTGAGGCGGGCGTGCAGAGTTTTGCGCGTGTGTTGGATGCGATTGATGCGGGTGAATTGAATGCGCGCGATCAAGACCTAAAGCAGCGCAGTTATTTTGCTTTGGCTGCGCGGCCCGATACGCATGGGTTTATCGACCCATTACAAACATCGGCCGATGTCGCGCGCCTCGTAAAAGCGCTGGATCATGGTCCGTATTGGAATCCATTGTGCACCGCAAAACTGCGCGTTGCTGATACGATTTTGCATGTTGGCGGGGTTGAACAGGGGGGCGCAACAGCTGCTAAAGCTGGCACAATCCTGTCCATAGAGGAGGGCAGTGTGACGCTCGCGTGCGCGGATGGTTGCCTGAAATTTACAGAGGTTTTGGGTGATCTAGAATCGATCAAAGTGGGTGATATCGCGACGTTTGAAACGCTGTCACCTGAAACACAAGGCGCGTTGTTACAAGCGGCCAAAGCAGATGGGTATTGGCGCAAAGTTTTGGGCGCGATGAACCCAAGCACCTTGCCTTTGCAGCAGCTGCAAGAGCGCTCTGGTTGGCAATCTCTATTAATAGAAACGACACAGCCCAAGCAGCTGCGACACGCACTGTGCGTCCTCGGGGATCAGATGACCGGTGCGCCCAGTGATGTTGCATTGGCCATTCCTGCGCAGACGTCCTTGATTACCGGTTGGGTCCCGCTGCGCGATTTTGGTGCGCTTGAGAAAGCAATAGAACGCGGCGGTTTCACGCGCGACCTATTGGTGCGAGACAGCGCTCTAAATCAGATCAAACCGCCCGCTTTAGGTCTGTCAGACGATAGCCCGATAGACGGGACGGTCGTCACCCTTGTTGGGGATGTTTTGCATTTTGATAGGGCATTGCTCAGCGACGCGGCTGCAGGTCTGATCGCGGCACGTCTTGCCCATATCGCAGAGCATTTGGCTGATGGAGCCGCGCCCAAAGACATCCCTGTCTTGCCAGACAGCGAAACAAACTTGCTGCGCGGATGGAACCAGACGGATACTCCGTTTGCGGACACCTGCCTTGCCCAATTGATTGAGGTGCAAGTCGCAAAAACGCCAGAGTCAATTGCAGTCGTGGTTGAGGATCAAAGTCTGACCTACGACGCGCTGAACCGTGCTGCAAACAAGGCGGCGCATGTGTTGCGCGAGATGGGTGTTGGCGCGGATACTTTGGTCGGGCTCTACACGACACGCTCACTTGATATGCTGATTGGCGCTTTGGCCATAACCAAGGCAGGCGGCGCTTATGTCCCGCTTGATCCCTCCTATCCTGCACATCGATTGACGGGGTACTTGGAGGATAGCGCCGTCTCTGTGATCGTGACGCAAGATGCACTTGCGAACAGCTTGCCAGAACATGACGCGCAATTGTTGATCCTCGATACAGACGCGCGCCTTGAAAGCGCCGGTGATGAAAACCTTGCCCCAGTTGCTGGCCCTGACAACCTCGCTTATCTGATTTTTACCTCCGGCTCTACAGGTCGACCCAAGGGGGTGATGATTGAACATCGCAACCTCAGCAATTTCTTTGTCGGGATGGATGACCGCCTGAAACATGACCCTGCAGGCACATGGCTTGCGGTCACGTCGCTGAACTTCGACATTTCTGTGCTTGAGTTGTTCTACACGCTTGCACGTGGTTTCAAATTGGTCGTGACATCTGATGAAAGCCGTGCGGTTTTGTCCAATGGGCCGGTCATGCACTCCGATGCGGATATGGATTTTTCCATTTATTATTGGGGTAATGACGATGGGGCAGGCGACAAGAAATATGAGTTGCTTTTAGAAGGCGCCAAATTTGCTGACCAGAACGGGTTCTGCGCTGTCTGGACACCAGAGCGGCACTTTCACGCCTTTGGCGGCCCCTATCCGAACCCGTCTGTGACAGGCGCGGCGGTCGCTGCAATCACCGAAAATATTGGTGTGCGCTCCGGCTCATGTGTGGCGCCGCTTCACCATCCTGCTCGAATTGCCGAAGAATGGGCTGTGATTGACAACCTGACCAACGGGCGAGCCGGGCTTGCGATGGCGTCTGGCTGGCAACCGGATGACTTTGTGTTGCGCCCTGAAAATACGCCGCCTGCGAACAAACCTGCATTGCTCGAAACCATCGAAACCGTGCGCAGGCTTTGGCGCGGAGAGGCGGTTGAATTTTCAAAGGCCGACGGCAGCCAGCATGCTGTTGTCACGCAGCCGCGTCCGGTGAGCAAAGAAGTTCCTATTTGGGTAACGACTGCAGGCAATCCCGAAACATGGAAAGACGCAGGGCGCATAGGCGCGAATGTTTTGACGCATCTGCTGGGACAAAGCATCGATGAGGTCGCGGAAAAGATCACGATTTACCACGCCGCTTTACGCGAGGCGGGGCATGATCCTGCGGACTTCAAAGTCACGTTGATGCTGCATACATTCATTGCGGAAACGCGTGATATCGCTCGAGAGATAGCGCGCGAGCCGATGAAGGATTATCTGCGCTCTGCTGCTGGTTTGATCAAACAATACGCTTGGGCGTTCCCCGCGTTCAAACGCCCAGAAGGCGTGGATAGTGCATTCCAATTGGACCTAGGGTCGCTGGAAGAGGAGGAGCTGGAGGGCATCCTCGATTTCGCATTCCAACGTTACTTTGATGACTCTGGATTGTTCGGCACCGTTCAGGATTGCGCTGCAAAAGTTGATGCTCTTAAGCAAATCGGCGTGAATGAAATCGCTTGTCTCATTGACTATGGGATCGGCACTGAACAGGTTATGGAAGGTCTCAAGCCATTGGCGGAGGTTGTGCGCCAGTCGAGCACAAGACACGAATTGGCAGCGGATGATTTTTCCATCGCAGCGCAATTGGTGCGCCATAAAGTCAGCCATCTGCAATGCACCCCATCCATGGCCCGTATGATCTGCATGAACGATGAAGCACGCGGTGCCTTGTCGGGATTGGAAGAGATAATGATCGGCGGAGAGGCATTGCCGGGCGCTTTGGTTGCAGAGCTAAAGTCTGCCAGTTCGGCGACGATTACCAATATGTACGGCCCAACCGAAACGACGATTTGGTCTTCAACGCGTTTGGCAGAGGGGCAAGGAACTGTTCCGCTTGGCCAACCAATCGCAAACACGCAGTTTTATGTGCTCGATGAAAACGATGCGCTCTGCCCGATTGGCGCGGAAGGCGAGCTGTGTATTGGCGGTGAAGGCGTGACGCGGGGCTATTGGCAAAGGGAAGAGTTGACCGCAGAACGCTTTGTGACCAGCCCAGATGGCGGGCGTATGTATCGCACTGGTGATCTTGTGAAACGCACCGCCGAGGGCGAGCTTGAATTTCTTGGGCGGGTCGACAACCAGATCAAACTGCGTGGCTATCGTATCGAATTGGGCGAAATCGAAAGCGCGCTGGAGGCACAGGCTGGCGTGCGCCAAGCTGTCGTTGTTGCGCGTGAAGACACACCAGGGGATGTGCGCCTTGTTGGTTATGTCACGGGGGCGGGTCTTTCGGTCGAAGGGTTGCGCGCAGCGATGAAAGCCAAATTGCCGACGCATATGGTACCCTCAAACATCGTCGCGATAGATGCCTTCCCATTGACGCCGAACAAAAAGGTGGATCGCGGAGCCTTACCCGCGCCTACGCAGCCAAAACACGTAGAGCCAGTTGCGATAATCGCGCCGACAGAAACACCAAATGACACGGATGTTTCTGCGCAGATCGCAGCTATTTGGGGCAAGATTTTGGGAGTTAGTCAGATCGCTCCGAGTGACAATTTCTTTGATATTGGTGGCCATTCCCTGCTCGCGGTTCAAGCGCATCGGGAAATTCGCGATGAACTGGGTGCCAAAATCTCGATCACCGACATTTTCCGTTTCCCCGTGCTTTCTAGTTTGGCTGAACGTGTCGCTGCGAGCGGAGGCCAAGCGGTGAAACCTGTTGCCAAACCTGAAGCAAAAGTTGCTGAACCAACGGGAAGCCGCGCCGACAAGCGCGCAGATGCGATGGCGAAGCGACGTGCAATGCGCGCAGCACGGGTGCGCAAATGAGCGTGGAAACTGCCTTAAAAGATCTTTTACCAAAGACTGCGCATTTTGCGGTGCGCGATCCGAAGCAAACTTATCCATTGCTCGGGACAGAAAAGCATGCCGTCGCTCATGCGGTCGAAAAACGACGAACTGAATTTAGCGCGGGCCGTGATGCAGCGCGCGCAGCGCTGTCTCAACTTGGAATGGACGGCGTCGAAGTTCCCGTTGGTGAAAGGCGTGCACCGGTTTGGCCCGATGGCATCTGCGGCACGATCACACACAGCCGTGACATTTGTATAGCTGCAGTCGCTCAGAAAAGTGATTTTGCCTCGATAGGCATTGATGCGGAACGCGCCACCCCGCTCAAAGATGATCTTCGCTGCGCTATTTTGCATGACAGTGAGCTGCATGTTTCTGGTGCCAAGGCGATTGAGTTGTTCAGTATGAAAGAGGCGTTGTTCAAGGCGCTTTACCCCCTAACAGGGGAGTTAATGGGGTTTCATGCCGCAAAGAGCGATGATGCCGAAGCACTCATTTTGACACGTTGGGTTGGGAAATTTGCGCCTGCGACCCGCTTTGCCGTACCGACCCGTCATGTTGATGGTCACGTTATTTCGCTCTGCGCTGTTGAAAAGGATGTCGCATGATTGCTCGGGTTCTTGCCAAGTTTAAGCGCGCTGTTTGCGGCCGCCGTTTTCTCGGATCGGGTGCTCTTTTGCTGCTGCTTTCCGCGTGCGGTCTTGTGCGTTGTACGCCTGATCCATTGCCGCAGGCTGAATTCGACGCGCTTTACGAAGCGCCGCTGAGCGCCCCGAGCGAAGGTGCGCGCGTTTATCATTTGGGCCATTCGTTGGTGAACCGAAACATGCCTGAAATGTTGCGCCAAATGGCAGAGGCTGGCGGGTTTGCACATGGTTTTGAGAGCCAAATTGGCTGGGGCACACCGTTGAAATCCCACTGGGAGCCAAAGGAAGAGATATTTGGTTTCGAAAAAGAAAACGCACATGGCCGCTATCGCGATGTAAAACAGGCGCTCAGCAGCGGTGAATACGATGCGGTTGTGCTAACAGAAATGGTCGAAATCAAAGATGCCATCGAATATTTTGATAGCGCGGAATACCTGCACAAATTTGCCAAACTCGCTCGGGAAGGGCGCAGTGATGTGCGTGTCTATCTTTATGAGACGTGGCACAACGTAGATGACCCCGAAGGCTGGCGCACCCGGTTGGAGCTGGATCGAACGCGGTATTGGCAAGATGGCATTCTTCGTCCGGCTCTTGCGTTAGAGCCACCTCCGCTACCGATTTACGTGATTCCTGTCGGTCAGGTCTTTGCAGAGATTGCGCGGCAGATTGAGGCCGGAAAACTGGTCGGTTTGGACCGTGTTGAGGATCTTTTTGCGCGAAATGAGGACGGCACTCTAGATACGATCCACGTTGATCATTTGGGCAACTATATTTCCGCAATGACGCACTATGCGGTGTTGTATCAAAAAAGCGCTGTTGGTTTACCTAAAAGCGTCGCTTTGTTCGATGAGAATGAAGACTTTTCAATATCTTCGCCTGAACTTGCAAAACGCCTTCAAACCATTGTTTGGGAGGTTGTAATGCGTGATCCGCATGTTGGGTTTAAGGAATAAAAAAGCGAAACAGTCAGCGCCCATTGTTTCCGTCCAATTAAGACAAAAACATGGCAAAATTGGCGATTTTGCGGTATGAAAATCCCAGACGTTTCGGCTGCCACCGATTCCGTGGGGGACTTTGTTGGCAGACCTTTTCGAGGTTTGCAGCAATGGCGGGGTGTGTGCCCCGTGTGCGATGACGTCAAGTTGGCAGACGATATTGGTATGTTGAAGAGCCGTTGAAACGGCTTTTGCATGGAATAAATAGTAATGGCCGTCTGTTGGGCTGAGGAGAGTTGGTTTGGATCAGATCAGAACCGTTGGTGAATTTATCGGTGTTATTAAACGCCGTTTCTTTCTTATGGCCTTGATTGTCTGCCTCGGGACATTGGGCGCGATTTACTATGCGCTGAAGCAACCCAGCCTCTATGAAACACATGCCGCTTTGCAGATTGAAAGTGCCGCTGTGGCAAGCCAAGGCGCAGGGCAAAACGTGCTGAGCAATGGCGCTGCCCATCGTTTGACGTTGATCGAACAACGCTTGATGGCGCGTGATAGTCTTGTCCGCGTTGTTGAAAAGCTTGAACTTTTCTCAGGTGGCGCGCCAATTGCGCTCAATGACAAGGTCGACGCGCTGCGCCGCTCTGTGCAAATCGTTCAGATCAAAGATGGCGCGCAAGCATGGCAGCCGAACATCACACCTTCTGGTATGTTGATCACTGTTCGCATGGGTGATCCCGTGGTTGCCGCGAAGGTTGCCAATGAATTCCTCGGTTCTGTCCTAGAGGAAAATCGCAAACGCAAAGAAGAGCGGACCGAAGGCGCGCTGGCATTCTTTACCAACGAAGAAGAACGCATTGGTGCGGATATTCTCAAGGTCGAAGAAGAAATTGCGCTGTTCAAAAGCGCCAACTCAGACGCTTTACCAACCAGCATGGCCTCGCAACGTGATCAACTAGGAACTTTGCGTGAAACGCAGCTTGAAATTGAGCGGGAGATCATCGCGATTTCCAGCAATACCTCTCGTCAGAGACAGTCGGTGGTTGACCAACAAGTGGCCCGTCTTGAAGAGCAACGCAGCCTCATCAATAAACGCATCTCCCGTACCGAGACCATCATCAGCGCCGGTCCCGAAGTGGAACGTGAGCTGGGTGCGCTTAGCCGTCGTTTACGTCAACTGCAGGATCAGTACAGCGTAATCACGACGGGCCGCGCCGAAGCGGAGATGGGGCAATTGCTTGAAACGGCTGATCAATCTGAACGTTTTGTGGTTCTCGAAACCGCGCTTGTGCCTGAATATGCAGTTTCACCAAGCCGGAAAAAAATCGCAATGCTTGGCTTTATTGGCAGCGGCTTTTTGGCCTGTTTGGCCGCACTCGGCCTTGAGATGATGAACCCTGCTATTCGCACCAGTGCGCAACTTGAGCGCCAATTGGGTTTGCAGCCAGTCGTTTCTATTCCCTATGTGCGCACAACATGGCAACAACGTCGCCGTAAACTGGCGTGGATCGCCGGTTTATTGGCTGCTGTAATTGCAGTCCCAGTGTTCTTTCGCTCTATTTTGGACAAGGGTCTGGGCAATCTCTTTAACAGAGAAGCAGAAAGCTAAGCGGGCGCATCTCACCCGACTTAACTTCAAAATCAGTAGCTATAGTGGCTGATTGATAGACCTTCGGCCTTGTTCAGGATGACACCTAACAAAGGTTTGTCTTCTCCGAAGCGTCGCTTGAGTTCGCGAATTTCATTAGCCTTAGTCGTGCCGCCGCCAACGACCAAAAGCACCGCATCGTAGTGCTCCCGAAAGGCCATCACATCATCATGATAAAGGGCAGGGGGCATGTCGTAGATGACGACGTCCGGTTCAAGCTCATTCTCCATCCGCATCACCGCATCCGTAGTAGCGGCAGATCCGAGCATTTCGGACGCGAAAGGTTCGCGCTCGTTATTGAGGCCAAATGCAACATTTGACCCAATGTTCAGCATGTTCTGCCCCATGCGTTTAAAATGATTAGCGACAGAAGATTTTCCACGTAGGAAATCGCCCATAGTGCCGGGGTCTTCAACACCTAGCAAAGGCGCGACAGACGGATTTCGTAGATCGACATCCATCAATACGGTGCGCAGTCGTTCTTGCCGCGAAAGGCTTATAGCGAGGTTCGTTGAAATGAACGTTTTGCCGCAATCTTTTGTAGGCGATGTAATCACAACACGGCGCCAGCCTTGTTCGGATAGGCCGTGAATGAGACGGGTCCGCAGAACATCAAACGCGACATGCGCGGGGTTATGACGGCTCGCGCTGATCACGCGGTTCTTTTCAAGATGATCCTCCAAGACAGGAATGCTGTTAAGACGATCCCATGCATTTGGCGCTGGCTCTTGAACAGGTTGCGTGTTCATCGGCTTGATCAGGCGGCGACGCATCTCGGCAGCTTCGGTTTCAGACAAGCGCATGCCACCGCCGGAAAACCGACGGCGTTTACCCGTGCTCTGCGTGTCTGCATCCAGCGAACTGGAATTGGTCTTACTCATAACCGATGCTCGTTTTATTTATTGCGCACTCGAAACAATGAGCGCTTTTCAGTCGATATATCTAAGAAAGTTGGGCCAAATCATGTCGGTTCAAGGGGCAAGGCGTGGTATTTGGTGCAACTTGTTGTGACTAGTGACTTAGTAACCTAGTAAATTCGCTTCAACGATCCCTTTGCGAATAAATACATCGCGGTCCGTTTCTGGCGTCCAGTCAAGCATAGCCTTGCTTTGCGCATTATCAAAGGGGCTGAAATGTGCACGTGATTTCCAGTCCATCAGCGAAGGACGTAGAACACCATGGCGGCGCAGCGCATGTTTCTTGAGCACATATTTTATGGCATCAACACCCCAGAATATTGTCGGGTTGCCGCCCTTTACTTTGACGCGCGCGCCAAGCGCATCGTAGATCGCGTCGAAATATTCTCTTGCGGTAAATTGAATGTCGCCGACAAGGTTGAAAGATTGGCCAATTGCGTCAGGCGCATTGCCCATACGCACCAGCCCTTCGCTTACATCTTCGATCAGGACAAAGGGTAATTTGTTGCGGCCCGCGCTCCAAAGGCGCACTGCGCCCGCACCGTGCCAGCGGCCAATGCCCCAATGCTGCAAAGGACCACCCGCGCCAATCACGATCCCCGGACGTGCAATTGTCAACGGCAAGCCGCGCGAGCGGTGCATGTCCATGAGTTGACGTTCGCATTCCGCCTTTGAGCGCGCATATAGATTGCGATCGCTCATATCATCGCCAAAACCAGCGCTTTCGCGAATGGTTACATTTTCATCTGACATATCGTAGGAGGCAATAGTGCCGGTGTAGACCAGACGTTCAACGTCAGCCTCCAGCGCAGCCTCTGCAATAGTCACCGCAACGCCCACATCGTTTTGCAAGCATAGCTCCCAGGTCGTATCCATAGATTTCGCGAGGTTGTAGACCACTTTGATGCCCTGCATTGCGCGAACCAATGCAGCCTTGTCTTTGAGATCGACACCAACCACTTCAACCTGATCAGGCAGATCAGGAAATGGCCCACGCGTGCCGCGGGAAATCACACGCACGTCGTTCCCTTTGCTGACCAAAGTGCGTGTCAAATGCGCACCAATAAAGCCCGTGCCGCCGATAACCATGACATCTGGCTTGGGTGTGCGGGTTTGCTTGGGGTGCCTATGTGTCTCGACGCCGTGTTCAGGCAGGCGATCAATCACCTGTTGCATTCCGTCCATGACTTTGATGCCGCTAGCAGCATTGTAGCGCGGATCGATCTCAGTCTCTTTCGCCAGCGCGTCATAAAAGGCTGCGGTAATTCCCAAGAAACTAAGTCCATAAGCAGACTTCCTGTTCAAAGAGAGGGTTTGACGGGTGGCATTCACAAGCCCCTCACGAAGGTGACCGAAGGATTGTGTCAGTTGGTTCACCAGCGGATTGACGATCAAATCCGACGCATTTTCTGAACGGACGACAAGCGCGTCAGCCGCATAGTCGTAGTGTGCCAGACCGTTCGAGCCGCGCAGAGTAAGCGAGCGATCATCTAGCGTTTCGACGGTGCTTAAGTTGAATGTAATGTCCACATGCCCAGCACGCGCGAGAATGCGCCAGCTTTGATGACGCGTTGCACCACCGGGCATCTGCGTGGGATGGCTAAGTTGCACATCTTGCACGTCAATCTCGCCAAAGAGATCGACAGCAAAGGCGAAGAGATGCGGGGCAAGTTCCAGCAGTAGGTTTTTAGGTTCACGCAGAAGCCAGAGACCAAAAGGGCCAGAGCGTAGCGGCGCGAGCGGGAAGCACCAATTGAATTCAGCCCCGCTGATGCGGCCAATTTTGCCAGCTTTTCGCAGCGTCTTTAGGCGTTCATATCCGGGTAGGCTCAGAAAATTATGACCGACTGCCAAAAGGCTGCCACTTTCGTCAGAGGCCTTCGCCATCGCGCGCATTTCATCGGCAGAGACAGCGACAGGTTTTTCAACAAGCACAGCAATACCCGCGCGTAGCGCTTTTTCAGCAAGGTCTGCGTGCAAATTTGGGGGCGTCAAAATATGAACCGCATCAACTTTTCCCGAGGACAAAAGCGCGTCTACGTCGGTAAACACCTCCGCGCCGCGCGGTTCAGCCAAATCGCGCGCTGCGCTTTCTGACAGATCGCAAACCGCAGCAAGCTCAACACCGTGTGTTTGTTTGATAGCATCCGCATGCCATGTCGCAATGTAACCAGCGCCGATAATGCCAGCGCGCAATGGGGTACTCATAAATCGTCCTACTTATATTCTATGAGACGCATCGCGCGTCCTGTTCGTTTGCGCCAATGATAGCGGATCATGCCCAACATATTGGGCAGTTTTGACAGGGACAGCAGCCCTGTGAGTTGAAATAACAATGGGGTTTCGATGACGCCCTCTTTTCGCAGACCGAGCAACGTGCGTCCGTAAGAAACCCCGTATGCAAGGACCACAAGAAGGAAGAGTTTCCATGAAAAAAAGAAGCCTAGCATCGCCAATAAAGGTAAGATTCCGCCAAAGAGAATGACGCGTTTGCGCTCGGGCGCAAAGTATCCTTCGTGCAAGTCTGCGACCTGTGCAAATCCGTGCCCAGACCGTTCTGCGCGTTTCCACCATTCGCCAAAGTGCAGCATATCTGCGTCGTGGATCGTCATTTGCTCAGGGATACGAAGCAGGCGCCAACCTGCTCCTGCGAGACGTTGACAGAACTCGTCATCTTCGGCGGCAATAACCGTTGGATCGAACCCGTCTGCGTCATCAAATGCGGCGGCCCGCACCATCATATCGCCGCCGCAGGCTGCAATAGGGCCAGCAGGGCGATGCCATTCCAGATCGCACAGGGCGTTATAGATTGAATTGTCAGGAAATAACTCACGTCGCCAGCCTGTGACCAATCCCAGCTCAGGGGTGATCTGCAGTTGCGCGCTCGCCTTTGCGATCCAATCGGGTTCAACGCCGCAATCCCCGTCTATGAACTGGACGAAGTCGCATGGCGCAATTTCTGCGAGGGCTTCGAAACCTTCGTTGCGTGCGCGCGCGGCGGAAAAGGGCATGCTCGTATCCAGCTCGACCACATTCAATCCCATTGAACGGGCGAAACTGACGCTATCATCTTCTGAACCGCTATCGACGTAAACCAAATGGGCCACTTGCGGCGCGAGGCTTTGAAGGCAACGTTTCAAACGCGCTCCTTCATTGCGACCGATGACAACTGCTCCAACAATGCTCATGGTGCATTCCTCACCGGTAGAGATACATCTGGATCAACATAGCCATTTAAGAGTTCTGCGAGCCAAATGGTTTCATGCGCGATATTGAACGCATGGCTCACCTTTTGGCGTCCCGCTTTGCCCATTTCAGTGGCCTTTTCTGGATCGCTTAAAAGGGCGTCGATTGCGGCGCTCAGCGACGCGCTATCGCCAGCATGAGTCAGAATCCCGTGTGTGCCATCTTCAACCAGCTCAGGAATACCTGCGACATGTGTCGTGATAACGGGAACTGCTGCAGCCATAGCTTCCATCAAAGAGACGGGCACACCTTCCGCGAAACTGGGCAGAACAAAAATGTCTGTCTTTGCGAGGGTTTCTGCGACCTCTGTTTGGCTTTTGTAGCCGACGAAATCGACGATTTTGCCAAGGCCCAACTCAGTTGCACGGGCCTCAAGCGCCGCGCGTTCAGGTCCGTCACCAATCAATGTGACCTTTAGTTCTGGATGGGTCTCGCGAAGGGAGGTAAGCGTGTCCAGTAAAACTGGTACGCCTTTGACGCCGGCCAACCGTCCAACAAACAAAAGATGTTTACCACGTTTGCGCGCCGTGGGCGTGTAGCGATCAGGTTCGATGCCGCAATGTACGATATGTAGTTTGCGCCAATCGGCTTGGTCAGAGAAATTCATCGCCTGCGCGCGGCAAAAATGACTGATGCAGGACACAAAACGCGTCGATGCGATCTTTGCATCAAGCCGCCAGCGATGCGGTTCAAAAAAGATATCAGGGCCATGCAATGTGAAGCTATAGGGTATGCCGCTCAGACTGCTGGCCAGCATTGCAACGGTGCAAGACGCCGTCGCGATGTGATTGTGTAGATGTGAGATTCCACGATTTTGCATATGTTGAGCCAACACGCCTGCCTCTGCAAAATAGATCATCTGATAAAGCGCGGCTTTTGGACCGGGCGCACGAGTACGCCATGCGTCTAGCAATGCACGTCCATACCTGCGGGGATTTTGGCGCAATAGGTTGAAATGAGATTTCAAAAGATGCGCGGGGTTTTTAGCCGCCTCAAGCACATGGAACGTGTTCGCCGCTTCTTTGCGTTGCTCGTCGCCGACATGATGGCTCGCGTCTGTGCGTCGGATGGAACAGGTTTGCACATCGAGACCAAGCAAGCGCAGACCCGCGATCTCACGTTGGATAAACGTATCGGTCGCGCGGGGGTATTCGCCCGTCAAATACGCGATGGAACCTACTTTAGTCATGCTGAAGTGCCTGTGCCATAAGGGTCTCGAAGGAAGGCTGTTCGTCGTCGCCAAAAACCGCTCGCATCAAGGTGTTGTCGTAGCCAAGCGGTTTCATTCGAGCATGCAAAACCTTGCGATGCAGCAGGCCTGGGCGCGTGCGCCAAAAGGATAAGACTGCGCCGCACGCCGCGAAAATTTGCCAAGGCATTGGGATGATAAGCTTGGGCCAGCCAGATTTGCCAAGCGCGGATAGGAAACGAACGCGATCTGGTAGGTCCGTGTCGAGCACGTTCACAGCACCGCTGGTACGTTCGACTGCCGCACGTACTGCGATCTCAGCCGTGTGCGCCACATGGGACAACGGTATTTGCCCACGCCGAGCGAGCCGTAGCAAGACGGGGCCAATGCCAATTCCAAGATGCGCGTTCATAACGCGATCTTTGCCATATATCGCACCAACACGTAGAATGCTGGTGTTTGGAACGGCGGCGGCAACGATGTTTTCCTGTTCGAGTTTCGCGCGCACATATCCGTCTCGCAGTTCAGGAGCTGTTTCTATCGGTGTATTTTCTGTGACAATGCCACCGATCGAAAGTGCGGCAAAATCGTAAACAGTGATGGAGCTGATCAAGACCAAATGTGCATCCAGGGCATTTGCCACAGCGCAGATGTTTTTCGTTGCAGGCAGGCTTGAACGTTGGTGTAGCTCCCAATCACTGCTCATTTCAGAAGCAGCGTGAATGATCGCATCTGCGCTTTTAATTTGCGCCAGCAACGCTGTGTCGGCGCTGTCCGCAGAAAGGTCTTGAATAATGCCGTTAGTGCCACTGCGAATGATTTTCGTCACCTGACAGCCTTGCGCCTCGGCGGCGGTGACAATTGCACGCCCAAGATAGCCAGCTGCGCCTGTCACGACAATATGCGGAGCCGTTACATTGCCCATGGCATCGGCTCCATCAGTGCGCAGCTTGTGCGCATTTCTTGAACACCGCGCGTGCGGCCAGCGTTTTGAATCGCCAGCGTTACCTCGTTTAAGTGAAGGGCAAAGTCGCCCGCCAAACGCGGCGTGCGACCTGCTTCAACCGCGTCTTGCATTTCCATAGGCCCCAGTGCGAAATTCATCTCAGCCGCGCCCCAACGTTTGACCTTTGGATGCGTCTCTTGGCCGAGTTTTATGCGCTTGCCGATGGGGTTTTCCAGCAAACGACGACGCAGAACCATCCGTTTGTGAAAGCGTACAGGGGCGGAGTTGGCCCATGCTTTCTTCACGCTCAAAACACCGGAATCGCCGATCATTTGAATCTGATGATTGTGCGGCGCAGTAATCGAACAAGTCAGGCGCACGGGCGGACCACCTCGTTCAAAGAAAAGCGTCGCTGTGGAAAAATCTGCGGTGCCATTGGCGCCAGGCTTATTCGGGATCGTCTCGGTCGAGGCTGCGATTACCTCGCGAACGGGGCCGAACATCGCGATCAGCCAACTGAGATAATAACCGGCATGTTCAAGGGTACAGCCCACATGGAACTCATCCTCAAACGGCCATGGCGCGCCACTTTCGCTTTGCCAATCTTTGTAGGGCGCTTGGGGTATAAATCCGTCATCAAGCTCTGCATAGATCAAGCGAATGTCGCCAGCCTGCCCATCGCGCACGGCCTTTGCCAGTGTTTGCGCGGCTTCACCGAGAACAGAGCAGGGGGCAGAGGCTAAGTGCAACCCATTCTGCTGTGCGAGGTCTTGCAGCTCTTCTGCCTCGGCCATGTTCAAAGCGAGCGGTTTCTCGGAATAGGCATGATGGCCAGAATTCAAAATAGCGCGGTTCACGGGAGAATGGGCGCTGGGGTTGGTCAGGTTTAAAACGACACTGCCTTTTGGCAGTCCACTAAGTAGCGCGTCTTGAGATTGCGCCGCTTCAAGTTGCCAATATTCGCAGAACTGGGTCAGGCGCGCAGCATTCGTGTCAAAGACCCCCGCGATGCGAACGGCGGGAAAACTGGCGAACGAGCGCATGTAGAGATCGGCCACAAAACCGCACCCGATGATCGCTATATCCGTCATTCCAATCACCCGAAATTCACTGGTATCTATCTACCACTTTGGGCTATGCATTCACCACCCAAACATGGCCAATATTTGACGAATTGCTCAAAAATGGCGTTGCACGGTAACAATTCTGGCGCATTTTGCAGTCAGGACACGAACAACAGTTCAAGAGTAGTGAAAAGAGGGTTTTCGTGCGGTTAAGAGGCAAATATTTCGCGGTCGATATTAACGTGCCGACTCATGCCGCCTTGATGGCCATCGTGAAAACGAGCTTTGAACACAGGCAGGGTTTTGCGCTGGCGACGATCAACTTGGATCATGTCACCAAACTTGAACGCGAGGAGAGCTTTCGCATGGCCTATCATGCGCAGGATCTAGTCGTTGCCGATGGAAATCCAATCGTTTGGGTCTCGAGGCTTGCAAAATCGCCGGTCGAGTTGATGCCGGGGTCTGAATTGGTCGTTCCGCTGTCGCAACTTGCAGCCGATATGGGCGTTTCCATAGCGCTGATTGGCAGCTCTGATGAATCGCTAAGAGCTTCTGGCGAAGCGCTTAAAGCCGCTGCGCCGGGCTTGGATATCGCCTATGTGCATGCGCCTGCCTATGGGTTTGATCCGACAGGGGACGCCGCCCGCGATATTCTAAAGAATTTGGATGCGAGCGGTGCGCAGCTTGCCTTCCTTGCACTTGGCGCTCCAAAGCAGGAACTCTTCGCGGCACTTGGTCGCTCGCTTGCTCCAGAAGTCGGATTTGCATCCATCGGTGCGGGTTTAGATTTTCTGTCCGGCGCACAAATACGCGCACCGAAATGGATGCGTGATTTAGCGTTAGAATGGTTGTGGCGACTGGCAGGAAATCCCCGCCGTTTGTTCGGCAGATATGTACAAAGTGCGCTTGCTTTTCCAAGCTTGGCTTTCCACGCCTTCCGGCACCGCTAAATCGGTGTGATGATCCGTGGTTTCTGAGGGCGGCTGAGCGTCAACAGTGCCTTTAGCTTACGTTTCAAACCGCTGCCTTGGAGGATTTCCCGATCCATTTCGAAGGTGGTTCCCGTCAAAGCAGGATCATGCATAAGCGCTAATGCGGCGCCCCATCCCGCGGCGGCATCAGGCGCAAGCCCGTCTTCGATCCCCATCTGTGTCGCGAGCATGCCCGGCATCCAATCCCCGACAACGATATCTGGGAAACGATCACCGATATCCGCGATCAGCGCGCGTGTGAAAATGCGTGCCGCACCTTTGGAAACGCTATATTCGCTGCTCATCGGAAGGGGCGACATATCGGCGAAGGTCGCAACATTCAAAATGCGCCCAATCCCGTCTTTAATCATGTGGGGCAGAACCGCTTGCGTCGCGTTGACCACGCCGCCCAAATTGATCGCGATACTGTCCATAAAGGCGTCCGTAGGTATATCGAGAATATCGCGTCTTGGGTAAATCGCGGCGTTGTTGATAAGTAGGCGGGGCGCGCCAAGATCAGTTGTGATTTGTGCGACTGTCGTAGTGACGGCGCTCGCATCCGCCACATCACAAACAAAGGGATGCAACAACTCCGGCGTGGCGCGCGCGGTTTCAATAAGCGATGGCTCTCTGCGCCCGAGCAACGCGACATGCATGCCCTGATTTGCCAGCTTGTGCGCGAGTGCGCGCCCGAGACCTGATCCTGCGCCTGTCACGATTGCGGCGCCATTTCGAATAATGTGATCCGCTGTCATGAACGCGCCTCTTTCAATAAATGGTGGCCAACGCGAATGGCATTAGCCGCAATCGTGAGCGATGGATTCACCCCAAACGACGTTGGCATAAAGCTGCTATCAACGACCCAAAGATTGTCGTGATCATGGGCCTTGCAATTCGGGTCGAGCACTGAAGTTTCGGCTTCGGTGCCAAAACGGAGCGTGCCGCAAGGATGTCCAAAATTCAACTCTGGCTGCATTGATAAGAACATTTTCCGATGCCCGCGAAAGGCGCGGCGGATTGCCTTGCGAAATGCCCTTCGCCGCGCCTTGAGTTCGGGCGCCAGAACATACTCAATCGACAATTGCTCTGGCCGTGCGGGGTCAAAGATAACCCGGTTTTCAGGATAGCCGTAATCTTCGAGCAAGCCGACAAGCACCTTGGCACTGCCGAGCATTTTGACCGCAACGGCGGCAGGAATTCGGGCAAGATCCATAATCAAGGGGACACGCGATAACGCTGATCGCGTTAGCATGAGGCGCAAGTAATGCAGAATTTCGCCATAGCCGGCACCGATACCCATGCTTTGAACTGTCCCAAAACGTGTTGCGTCCTGATGATACAAATCACGGAGCGAAATCGCTTTGCTTGTGGCATCACCGAGCACTTTTTTCTTGGGCCAGAGCGCGAACATTTCATTGAGGTGAAACATGAGATTTCGCCCGACGAGTCCACTGGAATTTGCGATGTCCGATTTCAGCAAAATATGCGCTGAACCAAGAGCGCCGCCTGCAAGAATGACGCGCTTTGGCGAAAGGCGATACTCAACGCCACTGCGACAGAGCGTGATCTCGGTGATCGTGCGCCCATCGCGTTTCAAATCAACGACTTCGGCATCATCCAAAACAAAAGCGTTTCCAGTAGCGAGGGCAGGCTCAACACCTGCGGAGCGGCCATCCATCTTGCAGGGTTTGGGACATTTCGATCCAAGACAATCATGACAGTTTTCAACATACCGGATCGCGGAATGTAGGCGATAGGGATGCAGGCCAATGGCGCGCATTTCGCCCATCAACGCGTCATCGCTAGGGTCTAACGCCGGGGGCGGTAAGAGTTCGGGCATTGGTTCTGCAGAAAGCGGATCAGGTGCGCCGCAGACATGGAACATCTTTTCCGCTTCATCATACCATGGCTGCATCGTATCGAAACTGATCGGCCATTCGGCATGGGGGTGATCGTCCATATCGTGACGCTCAGGACGTTCAAGTGTAGCCGCATAAAAGGCAGAGCTGCCACCGACGCCAGCACCAATTGGCGCAAAGAACTCGCTTTCACGATTGTCGATTTTCGCGCGCAACGGCGTTGGCCAAAACCCTCTCAGTGCACGCGCATCCGGGGTGAAAACATGGCTATGCAACGCTTGTCGTTCACTGCGATGCCCCGACGGCCCCTTTTCGATGAAGAGGACCCGCCAACCACCAGTCGCAAGAACGCGCCCGATTGTGCCGCCGCCCATACCAGTCCCGATGATGACCGCATCCCAGTCTTGATTCAGATAGTCTGTCGTCATTGGCTTGTGCCTCTGGCGAAGACTTCTGTGAACAATTCTCTAATCCGCAAAGCGGCGGAATTGACGATATGATTGTTGTCGAAATATTGCGCTTTGCCCTCATGCAGCGCTGAACAGGTCGCGCTATCGCAGAAATACGGGATTGGATCGAGAAGGGTTGCACCTGTTTCAGCCACGGATTGAAAGGCCTCTCGCAGGGGTGTAGATCTCGCATCAACCTCTGATCGGGCGGCGATGGTCGCATTGTTTAAGTCGATTTCTGAAAGACGGTTTCCTGCCAACGCGCGCGCAATTTGTCGGGAATCGTAGCGCCCGATTTCGGGAATTGGTGCGAGCAAGAACACCTCAGTACCGACCTCTTCCAATGCATCGATGCTGGCAACCAAACCTTGCGCAATTTGCTCACTTTGATTGCCACTCGTCTCTCTCACCTGAGCGCTAATTTTGTTACTCTCATCCAAGCCTATGCCGCCGCCATTCGCATAATAACCCCAGCGCCCGACCAAAAGCACTGTATCAAACGGTTCCTGTTTGAGCGCAGTTTCGATTTGAGTGTTCGCTGAGCTGCAGGCCGCATCCTGCGCAGGCGTTGCGGATGTTTCGTCTTTGATCAGCCCAAATATTGGGGCACATCCCGCGCGCCAAATTAGCAGGGCAGGGGCGCTGGCCTCATAGGCTGCTAGCTCTAGACCTTCTTTCAATGCCCGCACATGGCTGTCGCCCCAGACAAGTATTTGGGGTTCGCCCTCTGGCCCAATCGGACAAACCTCAAGGCCTTCAAATGGTCCTGAAACAGGTACAGTGCAGCGTGACCAGTCTTGCAAAAAATCCGCCGAAGCATCGATGTGCGTGCGCAAAGGATCAGAAAACCGTTCGATCATTCCGTCTTTGATAAACACGACGCCGCCTACGCCGACGAGCGCGCCGCTAACCAAGGCGGCCGCGCCAAATGTGGGCCATGGTGATAAGTTTGACCGTCTGAAAGGCCGCTCGATAAAGCGCCATGATAGGTAGGCAAGAGCGAAGCTCAGAAGCAGCCAGAATGCTGTTTCTAAGCCATTTGAATAGCCGCCACGATAATAGCTGGACAGAGTCAGAACGGGCCAATGCCAAAGGTATAGCGAATAGGAAATCAACCCAATCGCAACAGGCCATTTCTGGCTAAGCGCGCGATTGACCGGATTGTCGTGCTGCCCATTTGCGATCAACATAACCGTCCCCAACACAGGGCCAATCGCATGCCACCCCGGGAATTGCGCACTTGCGGGGATCAAGGCGATACTCACAAGAATAAGGATCAGCCCAACCCAGCTCAACGCACCGTTTTGAGGTAGGGTGCGCCGCTGGCTTTCGATTGCAAGTAAAACGCCAGCTAGCAATTCCCAAGCACGGAAAGGGAAAAGATAAAAAGCAGCGGGTTGCGAGCGGGTCGTCATCCAGATGCAAGCAATGAGCGACACTGCGAAAGAGACCCAAAGTAGCGCGCGCAGCCCCAAAGGTTTACGCAGCAAAAGCACCATTAGGATCGGTAGAACGATGTAAAATTGCTCCTCTACCGAGAGCGACCATGTGTGCAGCAGAACCTTGTCTTCGGAGGCGCTGTCGAAATAGCCCGCTTCACGAAAGAAATTTACGTTCGATAAATAGACCGTCGCGGCGATCAGTGATTTACCGAATTCGCGAAACTCAAAGGGCAGAAGGACAATGTAGCCGACGATCAAGCTGGCCATGGCCATTGCGACATAGGCTGGCGCAAGTCGTTTGATCCGGCGCATGTAGAAACGTTTTAGACTGATCGCACCGTTGCTTTGCCCCTCGCGCCAGAGCAATCCACCAATCAAAAACCCAGAAATGACAAAGAAGATATCAACGCCGACAAACCCGCCTTGCAGGCCAGTAATCCCGAAATGGTAAAGCACGACAGCCAGCACAGCGATGGAGCGTAGGCCGTCAATTTCTGGGCGATAATACAGGGGCGTGTGGGTACTCATAAATGCAGTCTAACAAGGGTAAACAGGAACGTCTCGGATCATTTGCAAGGGCTTTGTGGCGAATTCATGGAAGGGGTTTCGAAAGCCGCGTCAAAAGCATAGTTTGTGGGTGAAGGAATGGAGCCGATAATGCAAGAAACGAGCGACCTTAATGTTTCGGCGACGGAGCCAGATTGGAGCCGCGAAGCGGTGACGCAGTTTTGGCAACCTGGTCAAAAGCTGCTCCGTTCAGTGCGCCGTTATCAAGCGGCCAAGGTCCGTGGCGGTGTGATTGCTAAATTGGTGTGTAAACGCTGGGCATTATCGCATCTGTTTTGGTCAACCGTGACGCAAAGCGAAATTCATCTGAACACAGAAATCGCAGGTGGTTTACGTTTGACCCATCCAACAGGAATTATCATTCATCCTGATGCGAAGATCGGGCCTAACTGTATGATTTTCCATCAAGTCACGCTTGCAGGCGCTGTTGAGCTAGGCGGTCATGTGGACATTGGCGCTGGTGCGAAACTGCTTGGGCCACTCAAAGTTGGCGATCACGCCCGCATTGGGGCGAATGCCGTGGTCACAGGCGATGTTGAAACAGGGCAAACCGTTGTTGGCATCCCTGCACGTGCGATCTAAGTGTCGAAAAACTGTGGTGCAGGAGCATCGTCGCTGAGCCATTGATAGGTCTGAAGCACCTGTTCGGCTTTGCGCTCCCATGTGAAATGGCTTTCCACACGCGCTTTTGCCGCGACGCCCATCGTTGCGAGCGAACTGCGATCCTTGCAAAGCGCATCTAGCTCTTTGCGAAAGCTGGCGACAATATCGTCACGGTTGCCGATAGGGACTTTTAACCCCCATTCGCTTTTCACCAATTCAGCAGGCCCTGCATAGTCAACGATCAAGGGGGGCACGCCGAGCGCCATCGCTTCCAAAACCACGCCGCCGCCAAATTCGCGAATGGAAGGGAAGGACAGCAAATCGCACGTTTTCAGAACGGATTGCACGTCTTCATGGGCCATCCAGCCGCGCCAATGCACGCCCTTTGAATGCGCGGCTTTGAGCGGTTCCAACATCGGACCATCGCCAATCATCTCGATCTCAAGCGCACCGCTTTCGAGCAAGGGTGCAGCGGCTTCCAATAACATGTCTGGCCCTTTGTAAGGGACCATGCGACCGATGAAACACGCGCGCAGCGGGCCGCCTTTTTCTGGTTGAGCCATGCCCGGGAAACGGGTTGGATCAATACCGTTTTCAGGCATGTAAACGCATTTATCTTGAAATTTTTCAGGGATTTCGCTGGCCGTATGTCGTGAGCCAGTCAGGATCGCGCTTGCATGGCGCAATGTTGCAGTGCGTCCGGGCATCGCTTTGTAAGCAGAGCGTAGATAAGACAACCATTCGCGTTCCCGTCTGCGCTCCGCATCAAAACCTTTCGGCCAAGGAACGCCGCCATTGAGCGGGCCAAGTACAAAAGGAACTCCAGCGCGCGCGCATTTCTTGGCAAGGGGGCTGCCAATTGTTGGGCTCAGTGGTGTAACGCGATGCACGACGTCATAGTCGCCAGCTTTGATCGCTGGGCCGAATTGCTTCCAAATAAGACGTTCGAAATAGGGGTAACTGATTGCATTGATCAACTGGACCGTCGTCCAGCCCTTGCCATCACCCATGCGGAGCTTTTCGCCAATCGTCCAAAGAGGGCGTGCAAAGGTTTCGGAATCAATGGCAGTAAAATCGACACCTTCAGTAAGACCCGCGCGCAAGAATGCATCGCGGTTACGAATTTGCGTAATGATATGCGCATCGCATTTATTCGCGATCGCGGTCGCCAAGGACCAACCGACCAAAGGCACGCTCACCCATTCAGGGTTGGCAGCTTCAGCAATGATTAAAACGCGAGGGGACTTGCGCATTTAGAGAACGGTCCGCCATTGAAAAGGTTCCATGCCGGGCGTGCGCGCAATACGCTCGGCCCTGAGGCTCTCTGCATAACCAAGTAAGGCCCCCGAGAAAAGCCAAGTGAGCGGCGTGAGCGTCGCATTGGGGATCATGTCTAAAACATTGATCGCAAGCAAAAGCGTAATCGCGCCCGCATAGGGCGTGATCTGAGAGCCAAAGCTCGGTTTGGCTTCTCGCCACATCATAAAGATGGGCAATGTCAGCAGTCCAAATTCTGCGAGGAAACCAACCCAGCCATAAACACCAATCGCGATGATCCAACGCCCATCGGTCACGGTCATAATGATGCCACTGACCGGATCGAGGATATGGTTACGCCCCCAACTGCCCCAACCAAAGAGCGGTTTGAGCATGGCGCGTTCCATGAGGATGATTTCGTTGTCAAAGCGGAACTTAAGCGATGCGGAGCGATCTTGGTCAATTGCAGCGGCCTGATCGAGCATCCATTGCACGGGCACCACATCAAAGCCCTTGAGCAAAGGATAGCCAACGGCCAAGGCGCCAATCAAAGCGGCGATCTTGATCTGCGCGTTGCGCTTGAACATTAGGATAATTGGGATCAGCAAAACTGCAAAGATAAGCGATCCTAGAGATTTACAAAGCACCAGAACCACCAACATGTAAGCGCCCGCGATATAGGCCCTTAGTTTTTCTTTGCCCGCTTCTGCCTTAGCAATCGCGAGCGCGGAAATGACGACCATCATAGCAAACAATGCGACCCAAAGGCCGTGGTAAAGGAAGACGAGTGGACGATAGCCACCGAAACGGATTGATTGCCCAAAGACGTGTTGGAAGTATCCGTAAATCCATGTGTTGAGCTGCGGGCTAAGGCGTACTTCGATCAACATGAGCACTGAATAGGCCAAGCCACTGAAGACAAAGACCTTCAGAATTTCTTTTTGACTTTGTGCATCCACTAGGAACTTGCGGGCAATCAGAAACGGAATGACTGTGATGAACTGAAGCATACACAGGGCAATCATGTCCGTTGTTCCAAGCCCTCTAATCCCGACTCGTCCATAGAAAACAGGTTCGCCATTGGTTAGAACTGTGAACATTGGGCTGAAAATAAACACCGCCAGTGCGAGACGGGGCAGCATCGTGTCGGGCAAAAGCGATCCACGATGGCCGTACATGAAGAAACAGATCACGAAGACCGAAAGGCTTGGGATCGTATCTTTGTTGAATGCAGGTAAAAGCGGAAAATCGAAACCAGCAGGGGGCGGTGGCAGGATCAAATAGCCGGCGACAATCGCCCAGATGAAAGCTTTTTCAACAGGCAAGCGTCGAAACATCACCAAAGTGACGAAAGGCCAAAAGGCTAGCATCGCATATGCAATGATATTTGGCATAGTGTTTCACGCTCGTTCAAAAGCCAGCTTTTGCTGGTGATTTCGCCCTTTATACTATGGAAAAAGCGGCGACACTATGTCGGGTATATGAAACGCAAGCGAACGTGATCTATTT
>NZ_JBDWVM010000116.1:0-5201 GCF_039984035.1 Planktotalea sp.
CCTCGACTAGAACTGGCAACCGCGGCCCAAATCTGGATAGCACTTTTGCTGTTTTTGCTAGGTCGGCCATCATAGCGCGCGGACCGATGCTGTCTTTGATATAGTCTTCGACAACTGGCCGCGCGACTTGCCAAATATTCATGTAGGGGTCCATCGAACGCGCTACGCCTTCAACAACAACCATAGTTCGTTGCAGAAGGATAAGCTCGGTTCGTGTTTCCATGCCGAATCTCTCGGTCACCTCAAATAGATGACTAAACAAACGGCCCATCGACATCCGCGTGGCATCCATACCGAAGATTGGTTCACCAACAGCGCGCAAAGCACGCGCAAATTCATCGACATCCTGATCAGCTGGCACATAGCCCGCTTCAAAGTGGACTTCGGCGACACGTCGATAGTCACGACGGATAAACCCAAATAGAATCTCCGCATACACGCGCCGTGTATATTCATCGATATGTCCCATGATACCGAAATCAAACGCAATGATATCGCCATTTGGAGCGACCTTTAGATTGCCTTGGTGCATGTCAGCATGGAAATAGCCATCGCGCAGAGCGTGTAACAGGAATAGCTCAAGCACACGTGACGCCAAGTCCGCGCGATTATGACCCGCCGCATCAATCGCATCATTGTCGCCAAAAGGAACGCCCTCAGCCCAGCCAAGCGTCATGACACGTCTTCCAGACAGATGCCATTTGATCTCCGGCAAGGAAAAACCAGTATCGTCCTTGGTGTTTGCTGCGAACTCAGATGCCGCTGAACTTTCCAGTCGAAGGTCCAGCTCTCCCATCACGACACCGTCGAAATGCTCGATCACATCAAGCGGACGCAAACGGCGCGAGCTTGGCGACAAAAGCTCCACCATCCGCGCGCCAAAATAGAAGGCGTCAATGTCTTTGCGAAACGCTTTCTCGATGTCAGGGCGGAGCACTTTTACAGCAACCAGCTCACCTGTTTCCCGAATGCGTGCCTGATGAACTTGCGCTATTGATGCAGCAGCGACCGGCTCACTAAATTCCGAGAAAATCTCATCTGCCGTACCGCCTAGTTCGGCAGTGACGGACGCTTTGGCAACGTCGATCGGAAACGGCGGTAGTTTATCCTGCAAAACACGCAGTTGCATGGCCATTTCGGTCCCAACAACATCTGGGCGTGTCGATAAAATTTGACCTAGTTTGATGTAAGCAGGACCAAGCGCTGTCATCGCACGTGCGGGCGGAGCCATGCTCTCGTCGCCTTTAAAGCCAAGCCATTTGAACGGCCAAGCAAGCCCACGGGCCGCAATGCGCAAAGGTCGCGGAGCGTCCATAAGATCAAGAATGACACGCATCGCACCCGTACGCTCGAGCGTCGCGCCTGTCACAATAAGGCGCCAGATATTATGGGGACCGCGCATCGCTTAGATTTTCCAACCAGAGTGAAGCGCAGCAATGCCCATGGTCATATTACGATATTTCGCATTTTCGAAACCAGCTTGGCGCACCATATCCAGGAACGTGTCTTGATCAGGAAACTTGCGTATTGATTCGACCAAATACTGGTAACTGTCAGCATCATTGGCGATCAGCTTGCCCATGGGCGGAATCACATTGAATGAATACCGATCATACGCCCACTGCATCGCCGGATTCGGAATTTGCGAAAACTCCAACACCATCAAACGGCCGCCTGGACGCAGAACGCGAAAAGCCTCATTGAGGGCTTCTTGCGGGCGGGTGACATTTCGAATGCCGAAGCTGATTGTGTAGACGTCAAAGGTGTTGTCATCAAAAGGCAGCGCCATGGCGTCCCCAACGACCCAATCCAGTGAATCGACCATCGCGCCCGCTTCTGCGCGTTTACGGCCTTCCTCCAGCATCGGAGCCGTTAGATCGAGCACTGTAGCGTGCCCACTCCCCGCCCTTTGCAGGAACCGAAACGATATATCGCCCGTGCCACCAGCAACATCCAAAAGCTTTTGACCTGCGCGCGGCGCGAGCCAATCCATCATAGCATCTTTCCAAATACGATGAATGCCCATCGACATCACGTCATTCATAATGTCGTATTTCGAGGCAACGGAATTAAACACACCTTGTACGCGGCCAGCTTTTTCCGCTTCTGGAACGGTCTCGAAGCCGAAATGGGTCGTGTCAGTATTTTGATCGCTCATGGGACTTGCCGCTTTTGTTGTTTGACCCTTCTTATAAACAGCCGCACACCCGTTACAATGCGCCCAATTGGACCACCCAACCCACAAAGGGGATGAACATGCCAGAATTACCCGAGGTTGAGACCGTCAAGCGGGGGCTAGCCCCTGTCATGGAAGGTGCACGCATCGTTCAAGCGAATGTAAATCGTCCAGATTTACGCTGGCCCTTCCCTGAAAATATGGCGAAACGGCTTACCGGAGCAACAATTCAGCGCCTGCGTCGACGATCCAAATACATCCTTGCCGACCTCGACACCGGCGAATCGCTTCTGATTCATTTGGGCATGTCAGGGCGTATGCTGATCTCTGGCGCAAAAGTAGGCAGCTTTACGCATGATCATCCCCCTGCTGAAAAACACGATCATGTGGTCTTTCACATGGAGAGTGGGGCACGCATTACCTTCAACGATCCGCGTCGTTTTGGAGCGATGGACTTGCTCAAAACTGAAACTGCAGAGCAGCATAAACTGCTCTCTGTGATTGGTCCTGAGCCGCTCGGGAATAGTTTTGATACCGACTACTTGATCAAGGCTCTTTCAAACAAGGCCAGCCCGATCAAGTCCGCTCTACTCGACCAGAGAATCGTGGCAGGTCTCGGAAATATATATGTGTGTGAAACGCTTTACCGTGCCGGGATCTCGCCGTTGCGCAAAGCAAATCAGATTTCAAAGCCTCGTGTCGCGACCCTCGTTCCGATCATTCGAGATGTCCTGAATGAAGCTATCGATGCTGGGGGTTCTTCCCTAAAAGACTTCCGTCAAGCGAGCGGTGATCTGGGCTATTTTCAACATAGTTTTGATGTTTATGGGCGCGAAGGTGATGCCTGCCGCACAACCGAGTGCAAAAGTGAAATTAAACGTGTTGTGCAATCGGGACGTTCAACTTTCTATTGTAGCAACTGCCAAAGATAGCTTGAAACGTACCGCGCACCTGATAAGCAAACAGGTCTGAACGAAACAACAAAGAGCTATCCATATGGCCTATGAAACGCTGATCGTCGAAATCGAAGATCACGTCGCCCTCATTCGCATCAATCGCCCTGAAGCGATGAATGCGTTGAATTCTCAGGTTCTGGGAGAGCTCAGCACCGCTCTCAAAGAGGCTGATGAGAACGACAAAGTACGTTGCATCGTCCTGACAGGGTCGGACAAAGCATTTGCCGCTGGTGCGGATATCAAAGAAATGTCCGAAAAAACCTTCGTTGAGATGTTTCTTTCGAACTTCTTTGCTGATGAAGGCGACGCTGTCCGCGCGACTCGCAAGCCTATTATTGCAGCGGTTGCTGGGTATGCGCTTGGTGGCGGTTGTGAATTGGCGATGATGTGCGATTTCATCATCGCGGCGGACACAGCTAAGTTTGGCCAACCCGAAATCAACCTTGGTGTTGTTGCCGGTATCGGCGGCACACAGCGCCTAACCCGATTCGTAGGCAAGTCTAAATCGATGGATATGCATCTAACGGGCCGCTTCATGGACGCCGAAGAAGCAGAGCGCAGCGGACTGGTAAGTCGCGTTGTTCCTGCGAAAAAGCTTAAAGAAGAAGCGCTTGGCGCTGCTGTAAAGATTGCTGAGAAGTCTGTTCTGACCTCTATGGCAGTCAAAGAAGCGGTTAACCGCAGCTATGAAACAACTCTGAGCGAAGGCATCTTGTTCGAACGTCGGTTGTTCCATTCGCTCTTTGCGACAGAAGACCAAAAAGAAGGGATGGCGGCCTTCCTCGAGAAACGTCAGGCACAATTCCGAGACAAATAAACCATCCTAGCCCTTGGGCCTGTTGACAGGGACGCGAGTCGGCCCTAAGACGCGGCTTCGAGATAAAACCGAACCCAAACAGTGGGACGACGAAATTATGGCAAATTCGCCTCAAGCAAAAAAACGCGCTCGTCAAAACGAAGCACGTTTTCAAGTAAACAAAGCGCGTCGTTCGCGCATCCGTACTTTTCTGCGTAAAGTAGAAGAGGCGATCACATCCGGTGACAAAGATGCGGCATCTGCTGCTCTGCGTGACGCACAGCCAGAGCTGATGCGCGGTGTGACAAAAGGTGTTTTCCACAAGAACACAGTGGCGCGCAAAATGTCCCGCCTCTCCGCTCGTGTGAAAGCGATCGGCTAAGTCTAGCCAAGCGGCTAAACGCTAAGTTTGATGTTAAGCGCCACCTGCAACAGGTCGGCGCTTTCGTCGTTTTGGGGAAAGCTTGACGAAGCGCATCCCGATTCTTGAAGATCTATCTATAGATGGGTCAGTCAAGCTGAGATATTCCAGAATTCCATTTCTTAAGTGATTTGTTGCAATTCTCCAGAAGAAATAGATTCTTTTCCACCAATCTCTGAGTCAAGCGCATTGATAAGTTGATGCAACGCCTGACGACTTGCTAGCAATGTCGAGCGATTCACGTCGCCTTGGGATAGTTTGAAAAATTTGTCATCGCTCCTGACGCCTGCACTTTGGTGAACAGCACCTTTTTGCGTCGAGCCTGACAAACGTACCCTAGGGAGGAGTTGAGCCATTACGCAGTGTTCGATTGGGACGCGGATACTGCAGGGTCATCTCTTTTCTGTTGGAAGCGCCATTCGGCGCAGTCTGCTTCGCTGTAGACCACCAACAGATCGACGGAAAATTCGAGAGATCTGCTCTCTCGGTATGAACTCGTGTGAAGAAATGTTGGGAAAGAAAGAAACAATATATGACCGACGACGATTGGGGACAGCTGCAAGACACTCTACGCGCATCTGTAGGCAAGAATAACTACACCAATTGGATTGGTCCGCTCACTTTCTTGGGCACAAAAAACGGCGTAGCGAGCTTTAGCGTTCCTACAAACTTCTTGGGCAACTATGTCTCCCAGAACTTTGGCGACATGATCATCTATCAGGCTCAACAAGCCGGTCATCAGGTTCAGCGCGTGCACTTCACTGTTTTGAAGACAGGCGCGAGCGAAGCGCAGAAGCTTCCTAAGAACCCGACCAAACCTGTTCACGTCGCGCCAGAACCGGCGAAGCCAAC
>NZ_JBDWVM010000117.1:0-1748 GCF_039984035.1 Planktotalea sp.
CTGCATCTGAGGGTCTTGTTCAGCCTCCCAAGGGGACAGAACGACAGCGGTGCAGGCTTCTGAATCTAAGAAATGAGCTTGCCAATGCGCACGCGATTGCGTCGCAAAAATCTCAGCCAATCGCGCTGTTTGTGCAGGCCATTGACGTGCGTCATGCTGCTCTGCCATCTCAGGATCATCGCTTAGATCCAAATCAGCCAACAAACGCGCGTAGAACTGTGGCTCAAGCGCTTGCACCGAAACGTAACCACCGCAGGAACATGGATAACAGCGCGACCAATGCGGACCATCCAGCAGGCTTTTGCCGCGTTCGGGCGACAGACCGCCCCCCTGCCCCAAAGCCATTAGCAAGTTCATCATATGGGCTGATCCATCAACGATTGCTGCATCTACGATACAGCCCTCGCCGGTGCGGCCAGCCTTGATAATCCCAGCAAGAACACCAGCCACAAGATAAAGCGCGCCGCCGCCAATATCGCCGACTAATGTTGCGGGTGTCACAGGCGCATCCTCTGGCAAACCCGCATAAAATAGCGCACCAGACGTCGCGATGTAATTGAGATCATGCCCGGCTTGCTGCGCGCGTGGGCCCGTTTGCCCCCAGCCCGTCATACGTCCGAAGACCAGCTTTGGATTGCTCGCAAAGCACTCCTCTGGCCCCAAGCCCAAACGTTCCATCACGCCGGGTCGAAACCCTTCGATTACAGCATCAGCCCCGTCAATCAACGCCCGCGCGATGCGCACATCATCGGTGTCTTTCAGGTTCAGTGAAATCGATCGTTTCCCGCGATCAAGAAGACTGGCGGCAGTGCCATCCGCCTTTCCCTTGCGATGAATGACCGTCACCTGTGCGCCCAAATCCGCTAGCATCATGCCTGCGAAAGGCGCAGGGCCAAGCCCTTCGATTTCGACGATTTTGATCCCGTTCAACACGCGCTTTAGAATGCTTTGAAAGTCATCGTGGTGAGCGTGCGTTCAATCCCATCTATCGGGAACAGATGCTCATTGAGGTATTTCCCCGTATCTTCGCCATCTGGGATATACATTTTCACAATCAGATCATACTCGCCCGAAGTCGAATAAATTTCCGAATGCACCTCTTCCAAAGCAATGTTTTCGGCGACTTTATAGGTCGTTCCGGGTTTACATCTGATCTGCACAAATACGCATGTCGACATGGGTTGATCCTTTTCTCATGTTACCTGCAAAGCTGGCATAGAGGTCACGCCGACGCAATCGCGAAACTGAGGCGCTTGGCCTAAGCGAAGTGGCTGCTATAAGGGCGCAAACAAGCAAGCTTGAGGATGCTCCCATGCGGACCGCAAAAGTGACACGCGCCACGGCCGAAACTGACATTTCTGTTGAGATCAATCTCGACGGGACAGGTGTTTATGACAACCAAACCGGTGTTGGTTTCTTTGATCACATGCTCGATCAACTCGCGCGTCACTCGCTGATCGATATGACCATCCGCGCCAAAGGTGACTATCACATTGATGATCACCACACGGTTGAGGACACAGGCATCGCGCTGGGTCAGGCGCTCACCCAAGCGCTTGGCGATAAACGCGGTATCCGCCGATATGGTGAATGCCACCTGCCAATGGATGATGCCCAAGTGCGCTGTGCTTTGGACCTTTCTGCACGCCCATTCCTTGTGTGGAACGTTGATTTGCCGACGCAAAAGATTGGCACATTCGATTGCGAACTCGTGCGCGAATTCTTCCAAGCCTTCGCCACGCACGGCG
>NZ_JBDWVM010000118.1:0-5289 GCF_039984035.1 Planktotalea sp.
TTTACAAATTGCTGATGTGTCAGTCCGTGTTTCGCAACAAGCCAAATACTCGGGTGACCTTTAGCCTGATCAACCGGTCCAAAGATGTACCGCTTGCGGATTTGATCGACGAAGGCGAGTTGCGCGAGCAATTGGACCACATCAGGTCACTGTCGCTGTCACGCGGAGAAAGCACATGGCTGCGCGGCAATACATTCTACGGCAAACGCCAAATGTTTCGCCCGGATTTCATGGAGTGGTTCGAGAAACTGCGTTTGCCGCCCTACCATTTGGAACGCAAAGGCGATCAATACGAGCTGACGTTTGAAGGCAGCTGGCCGGAAGTTATGTTGTGGGAAATCCCGGCATTGGCGGTGCTGATGGAATTGCGTGGCAGAGCGGTTCTAAACACTATGGGCAAATTCGAGCTGCAGGTTTTGTATGCCCGCGCAATGACGCGCGTATGGGAGAAAATCGAAGCGCTGCGCGATATTCCGGACCTTTCGATTGCCGATTTCGGCACCCGCCGCAGGCATAGTTATTTGTGGCAAGATTGGTGTGTTCAAGCCATGCAAGAGGGTTTGGGGACAGCCTTTACAGGCACGTCCAATTGCAAAATCGCCATGACCCGCGAATTGGAAGCGATCGGTACGAATGCGCATGAATTGCCGATGGTTTACGCCGCATTGGCTGCGACCGATACAGCATTGGCGCAGGCCCCCTATGACGTCCTGTCCGACTGGCACGACGAACACGAAGGCAACTTGCGGATCATCTTGCCCGACACGTTCGGAACGAAGGGGTTTTTGGACAAAGCCCCTGATTGGCTGGCAGGTTGGACAGGCATTCGGATCGACAGCGGCGACCCTGCCACGGCGGCCGAACTGGCTATTGATTGGTGGCGCAAGCGCGGCGAAAATCCGGCTGACAAACGGATCATCTTCAGCGATGGGCTTGATGTCGACAAAATCCGGCTGCTGCACAGCCAGTTTTCGGGGCGCACGAATGTGTCTTTTGGATGGGGCACCTTGCTGACGAATGATTTTCGCCGTCTGGTTCCTGGCAATCGACTGGCTCCGTTTTCATTGGTGTGTAAAGCAGTTGAGGCCAATGGCGCGCCCACGGTCAAATTGTCGGACAATCCTAACAAAGCAATGGGGCCAGAGGATGAAATCGCCAGATATAAACAGGTTTTCGGTGTCGGAGATCAGGTGCCGCTGGATGTCATTGTGTAAGATGTCGGTGCGTGACCTTCACGTTTGAACGAGCGGTCTGATCGGGAATTGCAAAAGGGGTTAGGTTGCATTGTTCCGATCTGCGTTCAAAAAAGAGACCGTTCGAAGCGCCGGCAGGGCAGGAATGTAAGTTAGCCATATCTTGTTGGCGGTTCTCGGAAAGATGACCTTCCAAGAACCGCCTTGGTTTAAAATTCTTCCCATCCAGTCTGGGTCGATGTTGCTCCAACCACAGCTTTTTGCGGTTCTATATGTTCAGGCAGGCTTGCATCTGGCGGTGTTATTTTTTGTTCGGGCGCGTCTGGTTTAGCGGCTAAAGACACCCCGTGGAACTGACGCAATGCGTTCGCAAGGGCTGTTGCTTCGCCGCTTAGAGAAACACTTGATGCTGTCATTTCTTCGAGCGCGGCCGCGTTGGTTTGCGACGCAGAGTCGATAGACTGAATGGCGGTATTCACCTCATCGATACCTCCCGACTGTTGTTCGACTGCGGTGGCGATATCGCTGATCTGCCCCGAAGCGACTTCGACTTCGCTGATGATGCCTTCTAGCGCCTGCCGGGATAGTCCGACCTGTTCAACACCTGCCTCGACACTTTTAGTGTTCCTCTCGATCACTTGGCTGATTTCTTAAACGGCTTCCTGCGACCGGAGTGCAAGCGCACGGACCTCAGAGGCGACAACCGAGAACCCACGACCCGCCTCACCTGCACGCGCTGCCTCTACGCCTGCGTTGAGCGCCAGCAGATTGGTCTGGAATGCGATATCCTCGATCACCTTCACCACGCGATCAATCTGCGCTGATGCGTCTATCATCGCGTTGATAGAGGCCTCAGTTTCATTCGAAACCTCTCGCGTTTTGGCTGCACGCTCTCGGACTCTATGCGTTGCATCGTCGGCTGCTTTGGCGTTTTGAACAACTTGGCGAATACTCGCCGTGATTTGTTCTACGGCTGCAGATGTTTCCTCGACCGCAGCTGCACTGTCCTCTGCGCGCTTTGCCATGCTTCCTGAAGACGATTCCAATTCGGCCGCAGTGGACGACACGCTTTGCCCATTGTTCATGATTTGCGCCATGGTATGCGATAGTGTTGTCAGTGCTTGGTTGAAATCACTTTGCATGCGTTCGAACACGCCTTCGCGGTGGCCGTCGATGCGGATACCCAAGTTGCCTTTGGACAGTTCACCGATGCTGCTGACGACATCAGAAATGTTCGTTTCAGTGGCCTCAAGCAGACGGTTGATAACATCGGCCAGTCCGGCAAGGCTTTCGTCATCCATACTATCAGACATGCGGTTGGAAAAATTTCCCGATGCAGCTTCGCCAAGGACACGCTCCATATCTGTTTGGAAATTCTGCAAAATTTCCATACGTTCGCGTTCGTTTCTGCGCTCTTCTTCTTCGGCGGTGCGGCGTTCCTTTTCCAACGCGACATCGCGGTCTCGATCCGCAGCTTCGCGCTCGCGCTCCAGTTTTTCCTTTTCCTTAACCTCAATGTCTAGATCTCTGGCGTGGCGAGCATTGTCTAGAAATACGACCATTGCGTTGGTCATCTTGCCAACCTCATGGTCATCCTGGGTCGGGTGGATATCCACCTCGAGATTGCCGTCTGCCAGCTCTTTCATATTCTCGGTAATGGTCGTTAAGTTGCGCGAGATGATGCGCCCGGTGACAAACGCCAAGACACCGCCCAACACACTGCCAAGGATTGCAAAAACCGCGACGATGATGATGGATCTCTGTGCTGCGACCTGACCTGCGGGGCCCAATGTGTTTTGCTGATCAACCACATAATCCACAGTGTGTTCGATTGCTGTTAAAACCTCTGGCCCGATGTTGTCCACACGGCCGTACAGCGCGTTACGCGCGAATATTACGTCGGCCACCTCGGATGAGGTTGTGTCAAAATCATCAAGGTCGGTCATGGTCATTTGCGTTAACTCACGACGGCGAGGGTTTTCTAGCTCTCCCAAAAGGGTGTTCAAACCTACGCGGGCGGTGTCGATTTCTTTGGTCGAGCGTGCCGCATCATCTGGGTCGTTTGAAACCAGAAAACGCTCAAAATACAGACGCCCCAAAAGCAAATTCGTAGCGGCCAGCCCGGCAGCAGAACTGATACTGGCATCGTTATCCTGCAATGCGGTTTCCATCACGTCAGACAGCTGCCGCCGAGCCTTCAGACCCGACGCTGAAGCTTTGTCCACCAACTGGTTGCGTTGGGCCTGTAGCTCAACGGCCTGAGCCATGCTTTGCTCATATTCTTCGAGGGCAGCGGGAATTTGTTCCAGCTCTTCTAAACCTTCATACCCCGTCATCATCTCGCGGAGCTGCCCTTCGAACTCCAGAACCTCTGCAATGTTCTCGCGTACGGATTCGAGGTGCGCAGGATCACCCGTCAAACGGTATTTGGACGATGCCAGGCGTGCCTCAAAGATATCTTCCATGATATCGCCTGCAATCAGGCTCTCTTTGGCCGTAGACCTATAATCAACAAACGTGCTTGCGAGCCTGCTTGTTTGGTACGCACCAAAACCGCCAACCACGAGCATTAGGGCAACCATCGCCCCCATACTTAGATAAATACGCATTACGATAGACATTTCGTCTCCCTCGAATCAGTCTTTGCTAACTGCTAGAAGGGAAGTCTTTCGAATACATTTAAGGGCCCACGACTTCGTGAAAAATCAATACGATGCTTGGTCTGTAGAATTTTCTACACACAGAGCTTTACAAGCAATCCGCGCGATCTGCGCATACGGTCTGCGGCGGTCCATCTGGCCGCCAGAATATCCTAAAAAACGGCCTCGCAACGGGCGGCCAGATCCAGCAGGCTATGATCGCTCAGGCCGGCCGCTATTAGCATAATCCCGATCGTTTCGGCATTGTGGGAAAACGGCATGGAAATACTGCAGCCATTCATGACATTGGCGATGGTCGGGTTGCGCAGGGCTTGTAGGTTGATCCGCCCATAGGCTGCATCTGAGGTCATCGTATCGAATTTTGGCGGCAAAATAGGCACCGTTGGCATCAACAACACACGACCGGCCAGATCCGCTTCAAACGCCCTGATCAGCCGTGCCCGTTGGTTTAAGGTCTGCCTGTAGGCCACGGCTGATACCTCGTCGGCGCGGGCCATCCGGCTGGCGACACGGGGGTCAAACTGGTCAAGTTGGGCTTGAAACATCTCGTCATAAACAGCGCGGCTTTCGACGGCTGAAAACTGCCAGACAGCCAGTGTTTTCATTGCCTCAAGGGATGCAAAGGATTGCGTTTTTACGGTACATCCGGCCTCTTGGAGCAGCTTGACTGCGGCATCAAAACCGGCGCGTACTGCTGGCTCCAGATCATCCATGCCGAAGTTATCAAGGACAATAAATTCTGGCTTAACCTCCTGGAAATTATCTATATCAGGGTCCGAAATCGCCTGCCACGCGGCACGGCAGGTGGCCACATCACGCGCCATCGGCCCCACACTATCCAGACTGGCGGAAAGCGGGCAACAGCCCCTTTGGGACATGGTCGTCTGGCTTGGTTTAAAACCGGTGATCCCGTTGAAGGCCGCAGGGATCCGCAGCGACCCACCCGTATCCGTGCCGATCGCAATATCGGCCAAACCGCGTGCCACGCTGATGGCCCCACCTGACGTCGAGCCCCCCGGAATGCACCCCGGATAGAGCGCGTTTTCAGGCGTGCCATAATGGGGGTTCAGCCCCAGCCCCGAATAGGCCAGCTCGGTCATATTGGTGTGACCGACCAGCACGCAACCCTGCGCCCGCAGCTTTGCTACAACATCTGCATCGGCGGTGGCGGGGCGGTTGCGCGCCATAAAGGTTGTCCCCGCGTGGGTGACATGCCCTTTCACATCAAAGAGGTCTTTGATGGAAACCAAGGCCCCACTCAGCACCGATGCCGTTTGCACAACCGGTTCGTTGTGGAACACATGGGTGTAGACATGCCGGACGTCTGGCGTGTCTGCGGTAAGGCGGGCCTGCACGTCGGCAAGGCGGGTGGCGGCGGTTTCGGCGGACCATGGAAAGGCAGTGGGCATTGTGATTACTCTTTTAGGTATGTGTTG
>NZ_JBDWVM010000119.1:0-3308 GCF_039984035.1 Planktotalea sp.
CAAACCCTTTCCATGGGATGTGCGCGAGCTGTCCCGCGTGATTGACAAAATGCCCATGCGGCAGCGCGAAGTCCGTGAACGCAGGCAGCCGTAGCCGCCTGCATCTGGTATATGTGCCGCAAAGCCCATGGGGCTTATTCGAACTCCATGATGATGTCGTCCACCGCAAGGCTATCGCCCGCAGCAGCGTTGACCTTGGACACAACACCCTTCTTTTCAGCGCGTAGGATGTTTTCCATTTTCATGGCTTCTACGGTGCAAAGCGCTTGGCCCTCTTGCACTTCTTGCCCTTCTTCAACGTCAACTTTGACGATCAGACCTGGCATTGGGCAAAGGAGCAGCTTGGACGTATCCGGTGCAACCTTCTCAGGCATCTTGAGAGCAAGCTCAGCCTGACGCGGTGTACGCACATGAACCTTCAAGTCCGCGCCGCGTGAGCGGATGCGGAAACCGCCGCCCGACACTTTGCCAACTTTCATCACCAGCGGCTTACCATCGACGAGCATATCCGCGAGCTGATCGCCCGGCGTCCAATTGCCCGTGACGCGCTTGGACGTTCCGTCAGCAAAGGTGATCGTAGACCCATCGTGATCCGCTGCAATCGTGACGTCAAAATTGACGCCTTGCAGAGCCACGTTCCACGTATCGCCCACATGACGCTCATGATTGCCCAAACGACCGGAGATGCGCGAACGGCGAATTTCCTTAACGCGGTTCATTGCAGCCGTTGCAGCCGCGATGGAACGCAGGTCAGCATCGGGCAGATCAACGCCGACGAACCCTTCTGGATACTGTTCTTCAATAAAGGCCGTGGTCATCTCACCTTTGATAAAGATCGGATGATCCATAACCGCGCTCAAGAACGGCAAGTTGTGACCGATGCCTTCGACTTCAAAGCTATCAAGCGCAACGCGCATCGCTTCAATCGCTGCCTCGCGTGTTGGCGCCCAAGTACAAAGCTTTGCGATCATCGGATCGTAATACATGGAAATTTCGCCGCCTTCATAGACGCCCGTGTCGTTACGTACAGCGATGTCACCAGCTGGTGCGCCGCCTTGCCATTTGTCGTTCACAAGCATCGGGCCTGCCGCTTGCTCCGCCGGTGGGCGGTAGCGCGTGAGGCGACCAATAGACGGCAGGAAGCCGCGATATGGGTCTTCCGCATAGAGGCGGTTTTCAATCGCCCAGCCGGTGAGCGTTACATCATCCTGTGTGATCGTGAGCTTTTCACCATTGGCAACGCGGATCATCTGTTCGACCAAATCAACGCCAGTGATCAGCTCCGTCACTGGGTGTTCCACCTGCAAACGTGTATTCATTTCAAGGAAATAGAAGTTCTTGGCACCATCGACGATGAATTCCACAGTACCTGCAGAGGCATAGCCAACCGCTTGCGCCAGTGCGACTGCTTGCTCGCCCATCGCTTTACGCGTGGCTTCATCAAGGAAGGGGCTTGGCGCTTCTTCCACAACCTTTTGCTGACGACGCTGGATGGAGCATTCACGCTCGCCCAGATAAATACCATTGCCGTGACTGTCGCAGAGCACCTGAATTTCGATGTGGCGCGGCTGCGTGATGAATTTCTCAATGAAAATACGATCATCGCCAAAACTGTTTGCCGCTTCGTTCTTGGAAGACTGGAAACCCTCGCGCGCTTCGTCATCATTCCATGCGATGCGCATACCCTTACCGCCGCCGCCTGCAGAGGCTTTGATCATCACGGGATAGCCAACCTCATTTGAGATTTTCACAGCCTCTTCCGCGTCTTCAATCAATCCCATGTAGCCGGGAACCGTTGAAACCTTTGCTTCCTGAGCAATCTTTTTGGAGGTGATCTTGTCCCCCATGCTTTCAATCGCACCAACAGGTGGACCAACAAAGGCAACGCCAGCGGCATCAAGCGCCTCAGCGAATTTTGCGTTCTCAGACAGGAAACCATAGCCCGGGTGCACAGCCTGCGCGCCACTTTGCTTGATCGCGTCCATGACCTTATCGATCACGATATAGGATTGGTTCGCAGGCGGCGGACCAATATGAATTGCTTCATCCGCCATCTCTACATGCAACGCATTCTTGTCAGCGTCAGAATAGATCGCGACCGTTGCGATACCCATCTTCTTTGCTGTCTTGATCACGCGGCAGGCAATTTCACCGCGGTTGGCGATCAGGATTTTGTTGAACATCTGGCAGTCCTTTTCTTATCGAGAAACGCAAAACGCCGCTCTGCCCATATAAGGCAGAACGGCGTTCGCTTTTGTTTTGGAACGCAGCGCAAATGGCTGCGAAAAAATCGGGTTACTGGACGGGCAGTGCCGCGCCAGCGATGCCACCAACGAGGGCTGTGGCAGCAACATCAGAACGGCTGCCGCCTGCGATTGCAGCAACGGTTGCACCAAGGGCCGCGCCAGCAGCTGCGTTGGTAACGGAAGGATTAGGTGCTGTTTGGCAGCCTGCAAGGCTCGCTGACAAAGCAAATACAGCGGTGATTTTTGCGAAATATGACATTCTTTTTCTCTTTCAAAGTTAAATACGTCTGCCGCATTAACTAAAAAAGACGGCAGTAAGTGCAACGTAGCACCAGACTGCCGCCAAGGGGAAGGGTTACGGAAAGTTGCAACCTTGAATGAACTATCATTCTGGCGCTTCTTCACTTCCCCCACCATGAAACTATTGGTCAAAACAGCAAGGCACTTCGCGCGCAGAACGCTCGAACTGGCTTGATCTCGCCGAAATCCCAATAACTTGCGCGAATTCATGCCGACGCATCCCAATCAGTTGCATCAGGAAAGGCAGCGGCCGCTGCGCGCGCGTCAATAACGAGCATGGCTTCGTAGTTTTCAGGATCAAACGGATCGTCATGGGGCAACACTTCGCGCCCGAAAAGCCAATTGAGCCGCCCAGCATCGAGGTTGCCACGTTCAAAAGGTTGATCGCCAAAGTATTCCCAAAGCGCAGCCATGAATGCCGCATCTGCACGTCGATCCGCAGGCTTGCGATCATTACGACGCTCACGGCGTTCAATCGGCGTTGCCCCTTTGGGGTTTGCGCGTCGGATCGTAAATTGGAAATCGGAACCGGGAAGACGACCAGGAAAGCCGCGGTGCTTGAGCATATAGTCTAGAGCCATGATGCACCCCCAGTGTGGCACATGATAGCTTGGTTGGAGACAGGCGCGAACGCCTGTCTCCAAGGTAAATTACTTGTACTTACCTGTGTATGTTGGTTCAACGGAGATTGGCGCAGGGTCAACCACGACAAACTCTTCAACCGGTGCTTTACGCGCACATGCAGACGCTGCGAACGCAACG
>NZ_JBDWVM010000120.1:0-20701 GCF_039984035.1 Planktotalea sp.
ATGTTCGCTTAGGAAAGCCGCCAAATAGCGATCCGTCGTATCACGCTCCGCCATCATAGATCGGCGTTCGGTTTGGGAAATATGCTCACCCGTTTCTTTGAGGCCATCCGCATCGCGCTGGGTCAAACCGTCCTTGCCCCAACCATGTGCCGTCACCAGCGCGCGGTGCACGATTAGATCAGCGTAACGGCGAATAGGCGATGTGAAGTGCCCGTAGTTGCGCAGCGCCAGACCGAAGTGACCGAAGTTTTCTGGCGAATAATAGGCCTGCGTCATGGAGCGGAGTGTCGAGATGTTGATCAGCTCCGCATCATCGGTATCTGCCGCCTGTTTGAGCAACTGGTTCAAATGACGCGTTTGCAGAACTTGCCCTTTGGCCATCGTCAAACCCGCTGTCTGTGCTGTTTCGCGCAGCGCGTTGAGCTTTTCTTGGCTCGGCTCTTCATGCACGCGGAACAAGAGCTGTTGTTTCTTTTCGATCAACGTCTCAGCGGCGCAAACGTTGGCAAGCACCATGAACTCTTCGATCAGCTTATGCGCATCGAAACGCTCAGCAAAGGCAACCGACGTCACCTTGCCATCGTCGTCCAGAATGATCTTTCGCTCGGGCAGGTCCAATTCCAAAGGCTGGCGCAAGGCGCGCGCCTTTTTCAATGCAGCATAGGCTGCATACAGCGGCCGCAATACGGGACTGACAAGATCAACAGTTTTCTCGTTCGGCTGACCATCCATCGCTTGCTGAACTTCGGTGTAGTTCAAGGAAGCCGGTGAGCGCATCAAGCCGCGTTTGAATTCATGGCTGAGCTTGTTCCCCTCGGCATCAATCACGATGCGCACCGCAAGACAGGCGCGTTCAACGCCCTCATGCAAAGAACAAAGATCACCCGATAAGCGATCTGGCAGCATCGGCACGACGCGATCAGGGAAATAACTTGAATTGCCACGATTGCGCGCTTCGCGATCTAGTTCAGAATCGGGGGTCACATAATGAGCGACGTCCGCAATCGCGACCCAGAGGATATGACCGCCTGCGTTCTTGGGGTCGGTATCAGCTTCCGCATAGCACGCATCGTCGTGATCGCGCGCATCTGCGGGATCGATGGTGACGAGCGGCACATCACGCAAATCCGTGCGGCCTTCAAGACCAGCAGGGATTTTAGCGTCGGCCTCTGCAATCACCTCATCGGGGAAGTGATCGGGAATGCCATGTTGATGAATCGCGATGAGCGAAACCGCCTTAGGCGCCGTCGGATCGCCAAGGCGATTGACGATCTGCGCGCGTGGCAGACCCATACGCGCCTTTGAACCGGTTTGTTCAGCCTCGACCAGCTCGCCATCTTTTGCGCCCGCTGTTGCACCAGCGGGGACCATCCATTCGTTGGACGATCCTTTGTCGATGGGCAGAATGCGCCCGCCTTCATGACCCGTGCGGAAGATACCGAGCACACGTTCAGGGTTCGCACCTATATGACGGATCAGGCGGCCCTCGTAAAGATTGCCCTCCCCTTTAAGCTTGGTCACGCGTGCAAGCACACGATCCCCTTCGCCGAGCGCAGGATCGCTCGCCTTTGAGATCATCAGAATGGTTGGTGCAGGATCACTCCCCTCCCATTCCATCGCTTTCGCGAGCAGATCACCGTCCCGATCAGGGCCAACAATCTGCAACACGCTGACGGGTGGCAACCGATCTGGATCGCGATAGGTTTTCTTGCGCTTCTCAAGATGCCCTTCTGCTTCCAGCTCTTTTAGGATGCGCTTCAGATCAATGCGCTTGGCACCTTTGATCCCGAACGCCTTCGCGATATCGCGCTTAGCCGTCAGTGTCGGGTTATCGGAGATCCATTGCAGGATGGCGGATTTGGTGGGAATCTTGCTCATATGCAGCCCTTAGCACGGAGCGTCGGATAGGCCCAGAGTGTAGCATAGTTAGCCTCCGCTACACTCAGAACCGCAAAAGGTCGCATGGTTCACCCCCACCGCGAGTGACTTTTGGCTTGGCCACAGCTAACCTACATAGCAATGAAAGTTAGATATAAAGCCGCCGTGACCATTTTAGGCCTTCTGATGGGCTGGTTAACTCTGCAATTTGCAGGGCCTTGGTGGATGTATTTCGTTGCTTTGACAGCTTTTCTAGGAGGCCTGATGTCTTTTTCCATCAACGGAAAAGCAGACTCTGCCGGATACGGAAAAACGTCAGACAACAGTTCTGAGAGCGGCGGTTGAGAAAACTTGGACGCCAAGGAATGGCAGCTTCATTCGAAAACTAGCGTTGTAGCTGCCTCAAGTCTCCAATCGTATCTACGTCTCTTAAGGTCATCACCTGAGCAACGCTCACATCACCTAAACTACGAGCGCTATCGGCCAGAGCATGTTCGGACGACCAACGCACATCTTGCAAGATAGATGGGAGCGCTGGTTTCGCGCGTTTCATGCCTATCAACCAATAGCCGCCATCGGGCGCAGGACCAAAGACCGCTTCGTGATTGCCCAGCGCTTTGAACGCCTCAGCAATGCGTGCGCGCGTAACGCCCGGAATATCAGCGCCGATGATACACACCGGACCTTTCGGCAAGCCACGTAGCAAGCGCCCCATGCGGTCACCAAGATGTCCGCGTCCTTGCGCAACACGGGGCAGATGGGCGGGCCATACCCGGCTGTTCAAACCTTCAACATCAGGGGAAACCGCCAAAAGCGTGTCCCAGCGCGGGTCTTCGATACGGCGCAGCAAAGCGCGAGTTTGGTGGCGGAACCACCATGCGGAGGCAGTCAGCCCGATATCCTTGCCAAGCCGCGTTTTGACGCGTCCCGGGTGGGGTTCTTTGACCATGATCACCAGTTTAGGTTTCATAGCAACAACTCCATATCGCGATGATCGATACCTGCATCATCATAGACTGGGCCAAAGGCAGTGAAACCCAATCCCTCGTAAAAGCCGAGCGCATGAAGCTGGGCACCAAGAACTGCGCGCGCATAGCCGTTGTCGCGCGCCCAAGTGGTACAGGCATTGATAAGCGCTTGTCCCTGCCGCGTTCCCCGCGCCTGTTTTAGTACGCACACACGGCCAATCTTGGCGGTATCGCCTTTGAGCAGGATGCGCGCGGTACCAACCTGAACGCCGTCAAGTTCAGCCAGAAAGTGGATGGCGGTGTCATCCAAACCATCAACTTCTTCCTCGGCGCTGACGCCCTGCTCTTCGATAAACACAGTGCGCCGTAGGGCATGGCAGGCATCAATATCGCGCGTTTCGGTTACGCTCATGCGAAGTAGTCTTTCAAGATGCGTGCATAGATGTCTTTGAGCTGTGTAATCTGCTCGACAGGGACGTTTTCATCCACTTGGTGCATGGTTTTTCCGACAAGGCCAAACTCAACGACAGGGCAATGGTTCTTCACAAAGCGCGCATCAGAGGTGCCGCCAGATGTGGAGAGTTCGGGCGCAACACCGGTAACCGCCTCAACCGACTGCGCCACCAAATCTGACAATTCGCCGGGCGGTGTGAGGAAGCTTTCGCCAGAGACCTTCACTTTCATCGAAATCGGCATATCGAAGTCTTTGGACACCGCATCGACCTCGGATTGCATCCATTTTGTCAGGCTGTCCCCGCTGTGCAGGTCATTGAACCGTGTATTCACGGTAGCGCGGCAGCTCGCAGGGATGACGTTAGTCGCAGGGTTGCCTGTGTCGATGGTCACTACAGCCAGGGTAGAGGCATCGAAGTGATCGGTGCCTTGATCCAATTCATGCGAGGCAAGACGATCCATGAGGCGCGCCATTGCAGGCAGCGGGTTCTTAGCACGGTGCGGATAGGCAGAATGGCCCTGTTTGCCTATCACCTCGAACCAAGCCGTCATGGAGCCGCGACGCCCGATTTTCATCATCTCGCCCATCTCATTGGGGCAAGTTGGTTCGCCAACAAGACAAACGCTCATTTGTTCACCCTGCTGATCCATGTAGTCGAGCAAGGCAGTCGTCCCATAAATCGCATCGGCTTCTTCATCCCCTGTAATCGTCAGGATCAAAGCACCGTTGGGCGGCGTTTTTTGGACAAAATCAATCGCCGCGGCGACATAGGCAGCGACGCCTGATTTCATATCCGTGGCTCCGCGCCCGTACATGATACCATCGACGATATCCGCGCCGAACGGCGCTTGGGTCCATGCGCTTTCATCGCCAAGCGGAACAACATCTGTATGGCCGTTGAAGCCAAACGTTTTTGCCGCGTCTTTGTCGCCCCAGCGAGCAAACAAATTTGAAATCCCACCACGATCCACACGCGTGCAGGCAAATCCGGCTGCGCTCAATCGTTCTTCGAGCAGAACCAACGCACCGCCTTCAGCGGGCGTCACAGAAGGGCACTTAATCAAATCAGCGGTCAGTTGGACGGGGTCGGTCACAGACATAGTTTTTCCTATGGAATGGGCATGTTCTCTGCCTTGCTACTCAAGCGAGGGCCTTGATGCAAACACAGGGCCAAGAATTGAGTCTTTCTCACAACGTTTCCACCTCTATTGCGCGCATTTCTCAGCAAACCCGTTTGCTGAACGCTTTGTATCTGTTACAAAATTCATAAGATTGATCCGGGGTGGGGCAAACAGCAGCAGAGGGCCAATGAAGCCCTGCAAAACACGATCCGTGAAAACACGGACGAAAGCGGTTTGGCCTGCTTCGATACGAGGTATTGAAGCATGCTGACAAGCAAAGGGCTTGGCATCACGACAGACGATAAGGAAAGCTGCTTGGCACGTCAGTGTTCGGGCGATTTCTGCTTTGTAAGCTTCCGCAGGCTTTCGGGAGACCAATAATGGGTTGGTTGGCGTGGAGCGGCGGATCGGATCGTAAAGCAGCGCATCATTCTGTGACGCCGCAAGCGAATATCGCAACAGGAGCCTTGGTTCTTGAAGCGCCACTGCCCTCGGACACAAGGGTCGAAACCCTATTGGATGTGACGTGCCAATATCCACAGACGGCCACATTGCGCATTCAATCCATCCCGAGCGAGGGTCTTTCTGTTTTCATCAAATCGGGCTCAGCTGAATGCCATACCGTCATTTCGCATCGTTTGGGTGCACGAACTGATAGCATTCGCCTCACACTGAATTGGGATGCACCTAATGGGACAGGCCTGATTGCCATTGAATACCCTGGTGATGACAGATTGTTCACGCGTTCCTTTTCAGGAAGCATTGCTCTGCCTGGGTCGCTCATTTTAGGCACGCTGGCTGACATGCACGATCCTGATGTCTTGCAAAATTTGACCTATGTCGCTTTTCACAAAGGACCGCTTTTGATCGGACCTTCGCCCACTTTAGACTACCATACGCCTGTTTTCACACCGCAAGGATATCGCAAAATCGGTACAATCAAACCAGGTGACACAGTTGTAAGCGCATCAGGTAATATTGTGCCTGTGCTTGGTGTACTTAAGAAAACAACGCCCGCCTTTGGCAGCAATGAACCCATCCAGCTGCGTGCCCCTTATTTCGGCTTACAGACCGATATTATCATGGCTGGAACACAGCGCGTGATCATAGAAGGATCAGACGTAGAATATACGTTTGGGTGCGATCACGTTCGTGTGCCGGCGCGGTATTTGGTGAATGGCACTGCGGCGGCTGCACTTCCACGCAACGGGCTGGCAACATATTTCCAACTGTTGTTGCCAGAAAGCGAGACGATCATCGCGTCCGAACTTAACCTTGAAAGTCTCTTCATCAGCCGATTGCGTCGAAACAAGGATATTTATCCTTTCACCACGTTAGCCCAATTGCCGCGCAATCGCGTGCCCGAACATATCGCTCACGGTGAAAAGGTGCTTGGCCCTTATGAAGCCGCCAGTCTTGCAGATATGCGGGTGGCTTAGGGTCAGGATCCTAGTGAGCAGGCTTATCGTCAAATAGCGGTGTCATCTGCGCGATAATCACAGAATTTTCGTCCAATGCGCGTTGCATGAGCTCGCGTTCATCATCCGAAATATCATGTCCCTCAGACAGGCGTTCCTCTAGCGTACCGTAGCCTGTCACATCCAAAGGTGCGACGTCCGCTTGCTTCAAAATCGCAACGGTTTCGCGGACAGCTTCTGCTTCATCCACACCAGAAGCATAGATCATCAGCGCTGCGCCGCTTGATCCCTCAGGGAAACCATCGCCCTCAGAGCGACCAGCTTGGACAAGCAGGGTGTAGACCTGCTGCTTCTTGCGGATTTTCTTAGGTTTATCTGCCATAAGATGCGGCGTATCTGCTGCAGTATCTCACGTCAAGCATCTGCGATATTGACGAACCCTGTCTAAACCCTTCACAGTCTCGCGACACGCACACACAACAGCGGACATACCTCACATGCCCCTACTGAAACGTATCTTCATTACTTTTCTAACGCTGTTCTCATTGGTTACGCCTGCAAGCGCGCAATCTGATGATCCTTTGGTTTTTGCGACTGTTCATCGCCCCCCATTTGCTAACACAGAAGGCGACAATATCGTCGGCTTCAGTATCGACCTTATGAGAGAAATCGCCGACGAACTTGGTCGGGAGGTTGTCTTCGAGCCGCTGGACCGTTTCGGCGATATGCTCGCATCAGTGCGTAGCTCTCGCGTCGACGGTGCGATTGCAAACATTTCGATCACCGCAGATCGTGAACGCACAATGGATTTCAGCCAACCTATATTCGGAAGTGGTCTGCAAATTCTATTGCCCAAAGAGGCCGCCCTCAGTGATCAATTCCTGTCCTATATTGGCGGTGAGGCGATGCTCTATATCTTTGCGGCAATGGCATTGGTTGTGGCTGGATGGTTTGTGATGCGCACAATATCCAGCACCATAGGTGGGGTATTCGGCGCCGCAGCGATGGTCTGTGGCTTTGCTTTACTTCTTGTTGCCGCCGGAACCTTCACCGCGCAGCTGACCGTAAATTCACTCCAAGCGAATGTGCAGAAAATTGACGATTTGCAAACGCGCGTTGTTGGAACCGTTGCAGGCTCTACGAGCGATAGCTTTCTCAAAAAGAATGACATTCAATTTCAGGGCTTCGGAAACCCCGATGCAATGTTACGCGCGTTTGAGCGCGACGAAATCAACGCTGTCGTTTTCGACGGGCCAATCCTAGCATACTACCTTCAGACAGATGGTGCTGGTCTCGCTCAGTTGATCGACAAGGTTTATCGACCAGAAAACTACGGAATACTTTTGCCAAGCGGCAGCGCGTTGAAAGAAGATATCGATCTCGCACTGCTCCAGTTTCGCGAAGATGGAACGTACGACAGCATTCTAACGCGTTGGTTTGGAAACAGCTTTCTTGCAGAATGACTCAAATTCGTGCAATTGATGAAGTAACGGGAAAACACCCCCCATCGGTTGTATTCTGTCAACAACAGACAACGACGCATAAACTCGCGACGCGCCAAATAGACGATAGGTCACGGTTCAAGAATGAAAACGCTAAAGCACTTTTTTCTGTCATGCATAATGTTGGTCAGCACGCTGATGCCGGCAACTGCACAGGAAAGCACAAAACTCACAATTGCCACTGTTCACAGACCACCATTCGCGTTCGCAGATACGCCTCAGGTGCGTGGCTTCAGCATTGATTTGATGCGCGCCATCGCCAAAGATTTAGGCCGCGAAGTTTCATTTGAACCGCAAGAGAATTTTGGCGACATGTTCACCAAGGTAAAAAGCGGTGAAGTCGACGGCGCAGCGGCGAATATCTCGATCACAACTGAACGCGAACGCGAAATGGATTTCAGCCAACCTATCTTTGGCAGCGGTATTAAAATCCTCCTCCCGATCGAAGGCGCGACCTTAGGTCTGTTCTCCGCCTTGTTCACTTGGGACATTGCGGCGCTTATTCTAGGAGGCCTTGCACTCTTATTTGGCGGAGGCGTGCTAATGTGGTTCTTTGAGCGACGCCATCAGCCCTATTTTGACAAACCCGCGCGCGAAGCGTTGTTCCCGTCTTTCTGGTGGGCGCTCAACCTTGTTGTGAACGGCGGCTTCGAAGAACGTGTACCGCGCTCACGGATGGGACGCGTCTTTGCTGTAATGCTCGTTGTTTCGAGCTTGTTCATCGTTTCAATCTTTGTCGCTTCAATTACAGCGGCCATGACAGTGAACGCAATACAGTCCAACGTAGAAAGCATCCGTGATCTTGAAAACCGCCGTGTCGCAACGGTGGCAGGCTCAACCAGCGCGGATTTCTTAGATTCCAATGGCATCGTCTATGCGGACTACGCATCGCCCGCTGAAATGTTCAACGCCTTCGAATTGGGCGTCGCGAACGCGGTGGTCTTCGATGGGCCAATTCTCGCATATTATCAGCAAACCACCGGCGCTGGAAAAGTACGCGTGCTTGAACGCACCTACCGCCCAGAGAACTATGGAATCGTACTTCCGAGTGGCAGCCCGCTAAAAGAAGAGTTTGATCAGGTTTTGCTGAAGTTCCACGTTGATGGAACTTATGATGATCTGCTCTCAAAGTGGTTTGGAAATATCTACACGCCGAGATAATCGCGTGGAAGGATCAGAGCCCGCGCTCGCAGGCTCTGATCTAAAACGACTTAGTCGCGCAGCAACTCGTTGATGCTTGTTTTGGAACGTGTACGCTCATCAACGCGCTTCACGATGACGGCGCAATAAAGGTTCACACCGTTCTTGGATGGCATGGAACCGGCAACAACCACGGAGCCCGCAGGAACTTCACCATATGTGAATTCGCCTGTTTCGCGATCAACGATCTTTGTGGATTGGCCGATAAACACGCCCATGCCCAGAACAGAGCCTTCGCGCACGATGCAGCCCTCAACAACTTCAGAACGCGCACCGATAAAGCAGTTGTCCTCAATGATCGTCGGACCCGCTTGCATTGGCTCTAGAACACCGCCGATACCAACGCCGCCAGAAAGGTGAACGTTTTTGCCGATTTGCGCGCATGACCCAACAGTGGCCCATGTATCAACCATTGTGCCTTCATCAATGTAAGCACCAAGGTTCACGAATGATGGCATCAAAACCGCGCCCGGCGCGATATAGGCTGACTTACGAACAACACAGTTTGGAACAGCGCGGAAACCAGCGGCTTTCCATTGGTTGTCGCCCCAGCCTTTAAATTTGCTGTCGACCTTGTCCCACCAGCCAGCGCCTTGTGGGCCGCCTTCGTGCTGCTCCATATCTTTGATGCGGAAACCAAGAAGCACGGCTTTCTTCGCCCACTGGTTTACATGCCAATCACCGCTCGCCTGCTTTTCAGCAACGCGCAATGTACCGTTGTCGAGCGCGTTCAGCGTATCTTCAATCGCTTCGCGTTGTTCACCCGTTGTGGAAGGCGTGATTGTATCGCGTGCCTCCCAGGCCGCTTCGATGGCAGTTTCTAGCTGTGCGTTAGACATGGGAATCCCCTAGATCAATGAATTTGCGGCTTTAGACAACAAAGTGCCCTTTTAGGCAATCACCGATCCACACATGCGATGTTGTGACTGGCACCGTCGCCATTGGCTCGCTAGACATAGATCAACAGGTTTAAGAGGAATATAAGTAATGACCGACGATAAGAAGAAACCCTTTCGCGATGCTGATCTAGATCGAAACGCGATCGAACAGGTACCAGATACACCGCAAACACGTGCGCCGGCATATCGCCTTGCGTTTACAGATGACGAATTCTTGTGCCGCGATGAGCTACGTCCAGTACGTTTGCAGTTGGAGCTTCAAAAGCCTGAACTCGTCATGGACGAACGCGGCATTGAAAGCACCATTGTTCTCTTTGGCGGCGCGCGCATTCCTGAGCCAGAAAAGAAAGACGCAGCGCGCACCAAAACGCTGGCCGATCTTTCCGAATACTACACCCAAGCGCGTGAGTTCGCGCGCCTAATGACCATCAAATCGATGGAAAGCTATGGCCGCGAAGATGTCATCGTCACTGGTGGTGGCCCCGGCGTGATGGAAGCGGGTAACCGCGGCGCGATGGATGCTGGCGGCGCTTCAATCGGGCTCAACATCGTGCTTCCGCACGAGCAAGCACCAAACGAGTATGTCACGCCCGAGCTTTGCTTCAACTTCCATTACTTTGCGATCCGCAAGATGCACTTCCTGATGCGCGCCAAGGCACTTTGCGTGTTCCCGGGTGGTTTCGGCACGCTTGATGAAACGTTTGAAGCTCTGACGCTCATTCAAACAGGCCGCATGCAGCGCGTTCCTGTTCTACTCTTTGGTCGCAAGTTCTGGGAAAGCATCATCAACTGGGAAGCGCTGTCTGACGCTGGCACTATTTCTGCAGAAGATTTGGACCTGTTCCGCTTCGTTGAAACAGCGGAAGAAGCGATTGACGCAATTGAAAACTGGGATGGCGCGGGCGAGCGTCGCGGTGAAATTCCTGGCCGTTAAAAGCCGTTTAGAAAGGTAAAGAGATGTCAGAGAACGGGTATGAAACAGGACGTTTAAATTTGCCCTTTGTCGGCATCTCAACCTTTGCCAAGAAACCGTATGTCGGGGATTGGGACGCTATCGATGCGGATGTCGCAATCCTCGGCGCGCCTTTTGATTTTGGCACCCAATGGCGCCCTGGTGCACGCTTTGGTCCGCGTGCCGTGCGCGAGGCTTCGACCCTCTTTAGTTTTGGCCATGCAGGCGCATACGATCATGAGGACGATGCAACCTATCTCGGCGGCGATGTGCGCATTGTCGACATCGGCGATGCGGATATCATCCACACCAAAACCACGGAAAGCCATGCCAATATCGAATACGGCGTGCGCAAAATTCTCAGCGCTGGCGCGCTACCTGTCACGATAGGCGGCGATCATTCGATCAATATTCCCTGTATCAATGCATTCGCGGAAACGTGCGAGCGCGATGGTCCAATCCACTTGGTGCAAATCGATGCGCATCTGGATTTTGTCGATGAACGCCACGGCGTCACAGAGGGGCACGGCAACCCCATGCGCCGCGCAATCGAAAAACCCTATGTCAGCGGTATGACCCAACTTGGTATTCGCAACGTGTCGTCCACCGCAAAGGAAGGCTATGACGATGCACGCGCACGCGGCTCTGATATTCTGTCTGTGCGCCAAGTGCGCAAACTCGGAACCGAAGCCGTGTTAAACCGCATTCCTAGGGACGCCCGTGTTTACGTCACACTCGATATCGACGCCTTTTGCCCGTCTATCGCGTCAGGCACAGGCACGCCAAGCCACGGGGGCTTTCTCTATTACGACGTGCTGGAAATTCTCCAAGGACTTGCCGAACGTCATGACATTGTCGGCATAGATCTTGTCGAAGTCGCGCCCGCCTATGATCCGACTGAAAGCACCCAAATCCTTGCGGCGCAGGTCCTGCTAAACTTCTTAGGATTCATCTTCCACAATCGCGCTGCGCTCTAAGGAATTCCCATCGCCCCCTTGATTTGCGCGGTGAAGCGAGCAACTGTAAGGGAATGACAGATCAATCCCCCATTCCGTTTCATGCCAAGCCTGCGCAAATGCAGGTCGCTTTTCATCGCACTGAACTCACCGTCATCCTATCGCTCTATGGTAAGATGGTCGCAGCAGGGGAATGGCGCGACTATGGGATTTCCTGCCTCAAAGACCTCGCAGTTTTTTCCGTCTTCAAACGTACCGCGGAAAGCCCACTCTATCGCATCGAAAAGCGCCCAAAATTGCGCAACAAACAGGGGCAATATGCGGTAATCGGCGTGAATGGCCAAGTTTTGAAACGCGGAAACGATCTCAAAACAGTGCTGCGCGTTCTTGAGAAAAAACTGATCCGTGCCGTCGATTAGAGCCTCGCATGACGCGTGACTTCCCCGTCTCCTTGCTCCGCAATGCGCGCGCAGGCGACATCGAGGCCCTCTAACACAACAGACATCGCATGGGCGTTTGCATGAATAAGCGTCTTGTTGTCTGCTAGCATCGCCACATGCCCTTTCCAAAACAGCAGATCACCCGCCTTCGGGTTGCCGGTCGCATCGCGTCCAAGGCTCTTTTCCTGCAAATCGCTGTCACCTGCACAATCAATTCCACAAGCGGTCAAGGCGGCCTGTACCAACCCTGAACAATCGATGCCAAAGCGACTGTTGCCACCCCAAAGATAAGGCGTACCAAGAAACAAACGCGCAACTTGCGCAGGACTGCGTTCAACTTCACCCAACTCAACAATATGCTGGCGGGGTACAAACCCGAAAGGCGTTTGAGCAAAGCGTGCATGCATTTCAAGTACCGTCAATTTGCTACCGAAGCTCAAAGGCATCAGATCACGAGATTTGAAATTGGGCTCTTCGTACAAATGCGTTGAAGGTGCATTCACCCAATGCGTCACTTCCTGCAAATCGCAGAGTTGCGAATGATGAACGTAGCCGCAGTACCCATCCTTGCGCGCTTGCAAGAAAGCCCAGCCGTCTCGTTCTTCAAGAACGCGGACTGCTTCACCCATTAGAAGTTGACGATCACGTGGGCCAGCCGGCGCGCGCAGAAGATCTGCAACAGGGACCGACACCTGACGCGCCGCCCCTGTTACATATTCATCCGCCGCAATAATCCCTTGCAGTTCGCGGCTCGCAACATGTCCGTTAGCAGGGGTGAGACGTGGATCGCTCACAGGCCCAACATCTCTGGCAGAGCCTGCAATAGCGCACGTGTCCCTTGACCCACACCCCCTTTTGGACGCCCGGGCGCGGCGGCAGGTTGCCAGCCGTACATATCAAAATGAATATAGTTTGGGGTCTCTGTCACAAACCGGCGCAAGAACAAAGCGGCGGTTATTGATCCAGCAAAGCCACCCTTTGGCGCATTATCTAGATCCGCAATGCCGGGCTCGATCATGGTTTCATAAGGGTCCCAGAATGGCATACGCCAAACAGGGTCCTGAACGGTCTTTGCCGCACTTTCCAACGCCGCAGCGCTTGCATCGCTTTGTGCATAATAGGGTGCCAAATCCGGCCCAACAGCAACACGCGCAGCGCCCGTTAACGTCGCCATCGATATGATCAAATTTGGCTCTTCTTCGTCCGCAAGCGCCAATGCGTCCGCCAATACCAAACGCCCCTCGGCATCCGTATTGTTGATTTCAACGCTTAACCCTTTTCGCGATGCAAGAATATCTTGCGGGCGGAAAGCATCTGCGCTCACAGAGTTTTCAACGGCTGGGATCAATACGCGCAATTGCAAAGGCAGCTTTAGCTCCATGATCATGTTGGCAAGACCAAGAACAGCAGCCGCGCCGCCCATATCCTTCTTCATAAGCCCCATAGAGCTACCGGGTTTAAGGTTTAAACCTCCCGTATCAAAACACACGCCTTTGCCAACCAGCGTCAGCTTTGGCCCAGCATCACCCCAACGCATATCGATCAAACGGGGTGCACGAGAGGCTGCGCGCCCAACCGCATGGATCATTGGAAAATTGTCGATCAGAAGCGTTTCACCTTCGGTCACGCTGATCTTCGCATCCATCTCCTCAGCCAAGCTGCGAGCGGCTGCTTCTAAATCCGGTGGCCCCATATCCGACGCAGGGGTGTTGATCAGATTGCGCGTTAGAGTTTCGCCTTGGGCGATTGCCTCTAGCTCCACTTGGTTCACACCTTCAGGGCATTTGAGTTCTGCTTTTTCGCCCCCTTGCTCGCGATAGCGATCAAATTGATAGCCCGCAAACAACCAACCCAACGCTTCAGTTTTGAGCGCGTCTTGATCAAGGTCGCTGACCAAATGAAAGGTTTGCGCAGGTAGCTTGGCGCGGGCAGCGGCGAGTGCAAATCGAGAGCGCATTCGCGCCGCTTCAGTCCCATAACCTGCAATGGCGCCTGCAATTCCGCCGTCATCAGCTGGAAGTGTCAAAGCGCTCCCAAAGGCCGCAGTAAACCCCATCGTCGCGACCCAATCTTGAACTTGCTGGGACTGCTTATCCAGCCACCCCTTCAAAGCATCAGACGACAAAAGTGTTAACGGAATGCTGGAAGTTTCCGGCGCGGCGAAGGTTATCTGCATCTATGACACTCAATCTATTGCTGTTTCGGATAAGCTACTTGCTTCACCCAGCCCTGCAAGTCCTGAATGCATCGCGCGCAAACTCTCGCCGTCAAAACTCTGTTAGACGGTAATGCCTTCGATGTCCCAAATCGCGGTGAGAGACTGGTCAGAACATCGAATAAGCCGCGAGAATGTCGCCGAAAGTGCCACGCTATCTGCCGCATCAATGCAATTGACCACGTCCTGTGCGACCTGCGCCAATGCTTGCAATCCAACTTGATCCGCAATCGCAGTCAACGAGTTGACGGTTTTACGCAATTCCATCGTATTTTTCGCGCCATAAAGTTTTTCGCTCTGTTTGACCCGCACAGCCAATTCTTCCATCGCGCGGCACAGAACATTGTCAGCGCTATCTTCCCCCAATTGGTTATACAGCAATTCTAGTCGCTCACTGTCCAAGCGAACCAGTTCGTTCGACATAAATGTAATCAATTGTTCCACGGTCTCACCCCAAAATTAGCCCCCACGGCGAGAACGGTATCTCGTATCAAGCTTCTCAAAAGGTTGACGCGCGACTGCCTTTTCTTTCGAAATTCTGTCAAATTCATCCTATTTCGCACCGAATTTGACCTAACCAACTCGAACAAGCGTTCAACACAGCCCCTTTTTGAAATCGCAATAGGCCTAGGGGCGCGAATGCCGCATCTTCAAAAATCAACGCGGCGCTCGGAGAACCGAACGCCGCGTCTTTACCGTGAGTGGTTGGAGAACAATCGCCAAAATATCGATTGCTTAGTTTAACCAGGTGTTTGCTGATCTTTGCTTGAGTTCTTTGCCAAAGGCTCCAGGGCCTCCAGTTCAGCGCGTAGATCGTTTTGAACATTCCGAGCAAGGTTCATACGATGCTCAGTCAGTTTGTCGATTACATTTGCCGCGCCAAACGGCTTTCTGCGAAAACTCAACCGCTTAAAGATCTTACCTGCGCCCTGAGAACGCGCATCGCCTTTGTTCAAAGCGACACGCGTCGACACAAGGTCTTGAAACATCGGAGGCTTATCTACAAACTTAGAACTCATTACTTTCAGCCTCTCGTACTGGTTAAACTGCGTACAATCATAGAGAGATTGATATGCCCCAATAACCCTGACTTACGGGTAATCAGCGGGTCTATAAGGCTAAGCACCTAACCTAACGGATAGGGCTCCCATCACCTTGCCCCCCATAAACGAAAAAACCCCCGCCTTTCAGCGAGGGTTCACAAAATGCTTTAAGAGAATTTAGCCCTTTTTCAGGACGCGATTCCCTAGGGTCTCCGCAATCTGCACCGCGTTCAGAGCGGCGCCCTTGCGCAAGTTATCTGACACGCACCAAAGGTTCAGTCCATTTTCAATCGTGCTGTCCTGACGGATACGCGAAATGAATGTCGCGAAATCGCCGACACATTCTACCGGTGTGACATAGCCACCATCTTCGCGCTTATCGATCACCATGATGCCCGGTGCTTCACGCAAGATGTCACGTGCTTCATCTTCATCAAGGAAGTCTTCAAATTCGATGTTGATCGCTTCAGAGTGACCGACAAAGACAGGAACACGCACACAAGTTGCCGTGACTTTGATAGACGGATCGACGATTTTTTTCGTCTCCGCGACCATCTTCCATTCTTCTTTGGTCTCGCCACTGTCAAGGAACACATCGATATGCGGGATCACGTTAAACGCGATTTGCTTTGTGAACTGCTTTGGTGGCTTGTCATCTGTTGGGTTGTAGATCGACTTGGTCTGATCCCAAAGCTCATCAATGCCGCCTTTGCCCGAACCGGACACAGACTGGTATGTGCTGACAACAACACGTTTGATGCGCGCCCGATCGTGCAGCGGCTTAAGCGCGACAACCATTTGCGCGGTTGAACAGTTAGGATTCGCGATGATGTTCTTTTTCGCATAGTCGTGAATCGCTTCTGGATTCACTTCTGGCACGATCAAAGGAACGTCTGGGTCATAGCGATAGAGCGATGAGTTATCGATGACGATACAGCCCGCTTTCGCGGCGACAGGCGCATATTGCTTGGTCGCTTCAGAGCCGACAGCAAACAGTGCGATATCCCATCCCGTGAAGTCGAACGTATCTAAGTCCTTCGTCGTCAACGTTTTTTCGCCGAATGTGACTTCCGTGCCCAAAGACTTACGGCTTGCCAAAACAGCAATTTCATCAACTGGGAACGCACGTTCATCCAGGATGTTCAACATTTCACGGCCCACATTTCCGGTGGCGCCAACGACGACGACTTTATACCCCATCGGGTCTCTCCTTTACGGGTTCGAAGGCCTGCACACGCAGGCCGACGCGGCTTCCTATACGCTTATCTTGCGGGTTGCAAAAGGGGGGCCGTAACGCAGTGAGAAAATGTGACTTTAATCCACACGATCTTCGCTAAAGGCATAGATAAAGACGCCAATGGCCAACATCCCAGCGAAGAACAGGAATATCGCGTGATACGGATCAGCGACATTGCTCGCCGTCGGGGAGAGGCTTGCATGCATACGTCCCGAAATGACCTGCCAGATACCAACGCCGCCGATACCAAACAAGTTCATCAGGGTCACACCACGCCCCGCGAGATGCGCTGGTACGAAAGCACGCCCATGCGCCATGAGCAGCGGGAAAGAGACGCCAAAGAAGCCAGCGGCTGCAAATAGAATGACAGCGCTCCAATACCCTTGTGCAACGCCTAAACCCAGAAGCAAACAGAACAGGCAGGCCAACCCATTACCGATCAGCGCGACCCATTTGCGGGTACCGAACATTCGATCAAGCGGACCATAAGTAAAGGTACCGATGATCATCGCGATGCCCATCCAGAGGCTTGCAATCCCTGCATCGCCACCAAAGACATCCTGCACGTAAGGCCCAATCCAAAGCCCACGCATCGCGCCGGCTGGGGCATAGTAGACCAGCATCAGTGGGAAGATCAGCCAGAGTGCCGGAATTTTGAACAGATCAAGCACCGAGCCCTTTTCATCGCTTTGCGCAACGGGGGGATCACCTACAGCAAACCAAATACCAGCAGCGATAAGAACTGTTGCGCCCGCTAAGACCCAAAGCGTTTCGCGCCATCCGAATAGTTCCACGGCCATGGTAAGTGGCACAGAACCCGCCAAATTGCCGAGCGATCCAACACCGATCATCAAAGCGCCAAGCGTTGCAAACATCGCCGCGGGATACATACGCGCAAACAAAAAGAAGCTCGCCATCAAGACAGGCGCGCAGCCTATCCCGATCAGAAACATCGCTATGTTGATATGCATCGGCGTGCTTGCCATCGCGAAAATGGCTGCGCCGCCAGCGCCCCCAAGCAGCAAAAGTACCGACGACGTGCGACGTGGCCCATGGGTATCAAGCGCCCAACCCACAGGAATTTGCATCGCTGCAAAAGATAGGAACCACAAACCAGAGGCGGTCGCCAAACTATCTGGTGTAGCACCTAAATCGGCGCCCAAAACATCCGTCAAAACCGCAAGGAACGCACGGTAGAACTGGCTCAGCACATAGGCGAGAGCCAAAAAGATGAGGCCAATGTTCATATGGGACGCCTTTTTGATAATGAGCCTTAGGTAAGGCCCGTCATCACTGCCCGAAATTTAGGCGCCCGACAAGGTCAGTTGTCTTCACCCAGCTTTGGGGATGGGCGGTCCAATGCAAGCTCGGCATCAGAAAAGACAAAAGGGGCGCGCACGCCCGGAATGCCGTCTAGTTCGATCTGCATGCCCCGCGCTTTGATCTGCGGATCAGCAAGCATTTCGCCCATATCGTTTATCGGCCCCGCAGGTACGCCTTGCGCCTCGCAGGCATCCAACAGGTCTGCTTTGCTCATCCGACTGGTTTGCGCAGTCAAAAGCGCAGTTAGTGTATCACGGTTCGCGATGCGATCTGCGTTGCTGATAAAACGTGCGTCAGTGCCAAGCTCTGCAACATCGAGCAATGTACAGAGCCGCTGATATTGCCCGTCATTGCCCGTCGCGATGATGATATGCCCGTCTGAACAATCAAACACCTGATAGGGCGTCAGGTTCGGATGTGCATTACCCATACGATTGGGCGAGACGCCCGTACTAAGGTAGTTCATCGCTTGGTTGGCCGTTACAGAAGCCGCAACATCAAGAAGCGACATATCTAAGTGTTGACCCTTGCCCGTCGAATGACGCTGATGCACTGCCGCCAAAATACCAGCGACGGCATAAACGCCCGTGAAAACATCCGTCGTAGCAACGCCCGCTTTTTGCGGCTGACCATCAGGCTCACCTGTAATGGACATCAACCCCGACATGCCTTGGATAATGAAGTCATATCCAGCGCGATGCGCGTAAGGACCGGTCTGTCCAAAACCAGTGATCGAGCAATAGATCAGCGTGGGAAATTCATCTTTAAGTGTTTCATAGTCGAGACCATATTTCTTAAGGCCCCCAACTTTGAAATTCTCGATCACGATATCCGCACCTGCGAGCAGCGCCTTGACCTGCGCTTGACCCGTTTCTGTGCGGAAATCGATGGTGACAGATTTTTTGCCACGATTGCAGGAATGAAAATACGCCGCTGACACGTCGCCATCACGTTCGATGAACGGAGGGCCCCAGCGGCGCGTATCATCGCCTTGCTCTGCCTCAACCTTGATCACATCGGCGCCGAGATCAGACAAAGTTTGGCCGGCCCAAGGGCCAGCCAAGATACGAGCGAGTTCTACAACTTTCAGACCTGCAAGGGGTGCGTTCATTCCGCGAGCTTTTCCTCGATGATCGCAGAAAAGTCTGCGTAATTCATGTTGGAGTAAGGTTCGCCATTGATCAAGAAAGAAGGCGTTGAACGAACGTTATCGCGCTCTGCGTTCTCTTGGTACCACGCAACCAATGACTGAGCCTTGTCAGCATCGTTAAAGCACGCATCGAGCGTTTCTTCTGTCATGCCACTTTTCAAGCCAACTTTACGAAGCTCGGCTACAATCGCTGCTGGATCACCCGCGCGTGCCCATGTGGATTGCTCTTTATAGAGCAGGTCAGTCACGCCAAAGAAACGATCAGGTCCTGCGCAACGCGCCATCATGGAGCTCCAAAGACCAAAACGGTCAAAGTAGACTTCGCGGTAAACGAACTTCACTTTGCCGGTGTCGATGTAGTCTTTCTTGATGTCTTTATACGCGCTCGCGTGAAACGACGCACAGTGTGGGCATGTATAGGACGCGTATTCGATAATTTCGACTTTCGCGTCGGCATTGCCTTGCACCATGTCTGGGATTTCGGATTCTTGTGCGCTGAGCATCGTCAGGCTGAACAAAACCGCAGTCGCGGCGGATAGTAGGGTACGAAGCATTCGGCTTCTCCTCAGGTTTTGGATTTTGTTAAAACATTTTGTGCAAGCCGCTCAAGAGCCTTGCGCAAATCATCGCTTTGTACACCGCCAGCAGATTGCGCAGCGGCCTGTCTAATTTCCGGGCTTGGTTCTGGTTTTTTCGACGTTACTGCGCGTTCGAAAACAGCGCGTCCTTCGGCAAATCCGGTCGGTGCGGTTTGGGTGATGCGCACACGGCTGATCGCATTGTAGCCGTAGACAGCATTCACCTTGGCGCGGATTTGTTCCTTTTGCATTTCGACCATTGGCGCATTGGCGCCCGTGGTCAGAATTGTCAGGCTCGCGCCGAACCCTTGTCGACCATAGCTGATGTTCACAGGACGTGTGATAGCCGCGACATCTTCGCCCACGACTTCATCCCAATGGGTCAAAAGACGCGATTGCGCAAAACCACGCGACTCAGATGCTTTGCGAATCCGCTGCGAGAGCAGGCTGGATGTGTGCGCAAAACCCCTTGTTGTATTGCGCCGCTGCGCCATTTGCCCTGTCCTGACTTGCATCTTTGGTCTTCACGCTATCTTAGAGTGCCAAACGCTGGGTTCCAGCAAAACCGAACATGGGAATGCATAAACATTGCGTGAGAAAGCCAAAGCCTCGACTCTACTAGAGTGGTATGATCGCCACGCTCGCGAAATGCCATGGCGAATTAGCCCAAAAGATCGGCAAGCGGGTGTGCAGCCCGATCCATACCGAATCTGGATGAGCGAAGTGATGTTGCAGCAAACCACTGTTGCTGCGGTCAAAGAGTACTTCACACGTTTTCAAAAACGTTGGCCCACCGTTGTCGACCTTGCCAATGCCAAGGATGCGGATGTCATGGCGGAATGGGCCGGCCTTGGGTATTATGCCCGTGCGCGCAACCTGCTGAAATGTGCTCGCGTCGTGGCCGAAGAATATGATGGCGTTTTCCCAGACATACATGACGCGTTGCTGAAATTGCCGGGCATTGGTCCCTACACTGCGGCAGCCATTTCCTCGATTGCTTATGATTTGCCGGAAACAGTGCTCGACGGAAACGTCGAACGGGTGATGTCGCGGCTTTATGATGTGCACACGCCCCTGCCCTCTTCAAAGCCTGAATTGATGACGCTCGCGGCGGGTCTTACGCCTCAAAAGCGTCCCGGTGATTATGCCCAAGCGGTGATGGATCTTGGCGCAACGATCTGCACCCCCAAAAACCCCGCATGTGGCATTTGTCCTTGGCGCAGCCCCTGCGAAGGGCGCCTTGCCGGCACTCATCTAGAACTGCCTAAGAAAACCCCGAAGAAACCGAAACCGATCCGCAAGGGCATCGCTTACGTCGCGCGCCGCGTTGGCGGCGCTTACTTGCTCGAAACGCGGCCAGAGAAAGG
>NZ_JBDWVM010000121.1:0-4228 GCF_039984035.1 Planktotalea sp.
GAAATGGTCTAAATGATTCTGAAAATGATAGTTGTATGAGTTCATCAAGTGTCGATCCAAAGGAATGGCCTAAATATGAAAACGTTCAAAAATTTTTAACATCACAAAAGAAAATATTTGATGACTCTTCTAGAAATGAAGGAGATGGATCGCTGAGGAATATGGCGATTTCTTATTTGGCCGTAGCGATGGGGGCGGAATCGCGTGCTTTGTTAAATTCTATTGAAAATCCAACGAAAACAGATGAGGTTTTGATCAATTTTTCGGAGTATGTTGATGGCGCCAAATCAGCGCGAAACGTCGAGCCGATTTTCACGATTTTGAGTTGTCCGGAATTGATTGCAATGAGATTGGCAATCTACGGTGCCGAGGGCGATCAAGGTGGGCCAGACCTTAGCCTTTCCAAAGTTGATTTGGAGCGAATTCGGAAGGATTTCGATCAATGGCCAGATGCACTGAGAGGCGTGTTTGTAAGCAAATTAGCGGATGCTTTGCTTGATGTAGAAGCTTCAGATGTTGCTGAGTTTTCCTTGAGGCGAGCTGCAGGTCAAGGCGAAGGAACCAGCGGTGAACGGGCAATAGTCGCAGCAAAGATTGCACGGTTTAATCAAAAAGATGAAGCGGCAGTTTCAATTCTTGAACCTGTAATTGCGCAAGATTCTGATCGCGCACCTGAAGCAGTTTTAGCTATTGCCGAGCTATCGTTGGAGGAAGGTGCCGAACTCCAAGAGCGAGAGAAGGTCGCCTTGCAAAGTTACTCGGAGGAGTACAAAGGCTCGGAGTTGGAGATCGATCTAATTAGAGCCAGATTGCGTTCTGCAGTTCAGGATGGAGATTTTCCAAGTGCTATTGAGTTGCTAACGCCTTATTCGCGGCTCGCCCGAAAAAGCCAAGTGGACTTGATCCTCGATGAGGTTGGTGAGCGAGTTTTTAGGTTAGAGAGTGATGCAGCGTTCCTAAAGGAAGCTGTTAGCCTACCTGCTCCTTATTTCAATCGTATGGCGCGAGAGAAGCGTGAAAGCATTGAAACACGCATGATAAATTTGGGCTTTTCTGAATTGTCAGCTCAACTCGGTAAACTTGGAAGAGAAGGTGATGTCGGTTCAAAACTGGAAACGACTGAAGCCGTTGCTCCGATGACCGAAGCGACAGCTTTTGCAGAGCGCAATGAGACTGAAAAACCAAACGATTTAGATCGAAGTGTTGGTGAGATTGACGCCTCAGAGGGCACGGCTGATAACCTTGTTCGCATTGAACAACCTCCCATAGCGAAGGTGGTCGAAAAAAGTGAAGACCTGCTTGAAGACGTGGCGCTGCTTAAGCAAGAATTGATGGAGTTAGGTCTTTAGATGCAAAGTGGTCGTTCTCGCGTTTAGTTAGCGCTTTTGGAATGTATCGCTGAGGCCCCGTAGTTTTCAGTTTGGCTGTTTTCGAACTGAGGTGATTAGAGAATAAAGAGGGGCGAAGCTTACGCGAGGCTTTGGCGGGCTCGTTTGATCTTTATGAACGTGTTATACGATCTCGTAAAAAAGGGACCGGCCAATGATATGACCGATCCCTTCTAAACTAGATTTAGTCGTCTCGACAGTTAGTGTTACTTACGAGCGAGTTCCATCCAATTGCCGTCCTTGATGACTGAAATAACAACCTCATCCGCACCTTGGTGGTCGGTCGCAGAGTATGTCACAGTGTTACCAGATACGACATCTTCGTAGTTGAGGCTTTCGATACCTGCTTGGAAAGAAGCAGCATTCAAATCTGGGCCTGCGGCCTCTAGTGCACGTACCATTGTGTCCGCAGCAGAATGGCCCAGCAATGCGCCTGAACCAGGGAGCTCTTCACCTGTTGCTTCGGTATAGCGCGCGAAGAACTTTTGTACTTCTGGCTTATCCATACGTGAGAGCAAATCAGCCCAACCCGCAGCAGCATACATGCCTTCGGTCACACCACCTGGCACTTTGGCCATTACTGTGTGGAAGCCTGCAGAAGAGTTCAGGAAAGACATGTTTGTCAGACCAAGTTTCTTAGCTGTGCCTGAAACCGTGATTGCCTGACGAACGCCCAAAGCCAACGCAACGATTTCACAACCTTCCGCGTTCAGTTTTTGAAGCGCGCCGACGAAATCTGAATCGTCCGGCTTGTGCGTCGTCTCAGTGACAAATGTCAGACCTTCCGTCTCGGCTGAAATAGACTCAGCGCCTTCTTTGATGTCTTTACCAAAGTCAGTCGGCAGGTACATCGCGCAAACATTGCTCGCGTTTTTCTGCTCAGCTAGGTAGGTCACGCCAACACGAATTTGTTCGTAGTAGGTCGCTGTGCCCGCGTAGTGTAGCGGTGAGAAGGGCTCAGCCATTTGGCGCGCAGCTGAAAGCGGTGAAACGTTAGGTACTTTCTTCGCGTCTTGCAGTTTGAACGCCGCAATATTCATTGGTGTGCCCAAGGACAACAGCATCGCAAAAACTTTGTCGCCGTTGACCAGTTTGTTCATGCCTTGGATCGCTTTCGGCATTTGATAGCCATGATCTTCAACAACGAAACGGATTTTGCGGCCATGAATGCCGCCTGCTTCATTCACCTCGTCAAAAACGAGCTGAGCCGCTTTGGTCGCGGGTGCGCCAAAGGCTGCAAATGGTCCAGACAGGTCATTGTTTGAGCCGATCAGGATCTCAGAATCTGTGACACCTTGCTCAGCATAAGCAGGTGCAGCGGCCATTGCGGCGGCAACAGCTGCCGTCGCTAAAGTCGTTGAAAGTTTTTTCATTGGTTATCTCCCTATTGTTTTTTATTGTGAAAAGCTGAACCTGTTGATGTCAATACATTTGACTGATTAGCTCTCCATGTTTGGTCTCCACAAAGCTCCGTTTTAGCTTCATGGTTGGCGTCAACTCGTCGTCGTCGGCAGTCAACAACACGTCAATCAGTCGGAAATCCTTGATCTGTTCAACGCGTGCGAAGTCTTTGTTTACCTCTTCGACCGTCTCACGGATCAGGTCCTGGACCTCTTTCGCAGCGCAGAGTGAGGCATAGTTTGAGAACGGAACCCGCCGATCTTGGGCGAATTTCTCAACGTTTTCCTGATCGATCATGACCAGACAGGTTAGGAATTTACGTTTGTCTCCGATCACGACCACGTCCGAGATATATGGTGAAAACTTGAGTTTGTTTTCGATCTCGGCAGGCGTGATGTTCTTACCGCCAGCAGTGATGATGATGTCTTTGAGACGCCCAGTGATTTTCAAGAAACCCTGATTGTCCAGCATTCCAACATCGCCTGTGCGCAACCAACCATCTTCGGTAAAAGTCTCGGCTGTCTTTTCGGGGTTCTTCCAGTAGCCTTGAAAAACGTTGCCGGCTTTGTACTGGATTTCGCCTTCCTTATTGATGCGGATTTGCGCCCCAGGCAGAGCCATGCCCACTGTACCAATCTTGTTGGTCTCTTGGCTGTTGATACAGATCACGCCAGAGCTTTCGGTCATGCCGTAGCCTTCAAGTACAGGTACACCAATGGAGTGGTACCAATGCAACAGATCGGGTGAGATGGGGGCAGCGCCTGACCCACCTCGACGCAGACGGTCCATCCCGATCATGCGGCGCAGGTTTTGCAGCAATGCGATGTCCCAAAACCGGTAGGCAATTTGTGAACCTAGAGGGAGCGATTTGCCTTCGGCCATAGCCTTAGCGCGTGCGCCGCCCGCTTTAAGCGCTTTTGAATAGGCCCATTTTTGCATGTTTGTCGCGTCGCCAATTCGAATAGCAACTTGGGAATAGATCTTTTCCCAAAGCCGCGGCACTGCGACGAAAGTCTGTGGACTGACCTCTTGGAGGTTGTCGAACACGGTTTCGGGGCTTTCTGCGAAATTGATCGTGGACCCTGCCGCAATTGGGGCATTTACAGAAAAGACCCGTTCGAGAATATGGCACAGCGGCAGAAAGCACAGCTGATCATCAGAGCTAAAGATCGGTCCATCGCGTAAACCTGCCGAAACGGAATAGATCAAGTTGCTGTGGCTGATCATAGCGCCTTTAGGTTTGCCCGTGGTGCCAGACGTATAAACAAGAATGGCGGTGTCTTCTGGGTTTGTGGCGTCTATGCCATCATCAAACGCTGTCGGGTGAGCGGCATCATATGCAGCGCCCAGTTCATAGAGCTCATCAAGGAAGATGATCTGCGGATCGGAAAAGTCATGCAGCCCTTCGCGGTCCATCACGATGACTTTGGTTAAGCCCG
>NZ_JBDWVM010000122.1:0-9627 GCF_039984035.1 Planktotalea sp.
GTCGCTTTGTCGGTTTCGATCTCCGCCAACAGGTCGCCAGAGGAGACCGTATCGCCCTCCTTCACGAGCCATTTGGCCAGCGTGCCTTCCTCCATCGTTGGGGATAGGGCGGGCATGAGTATTTCGATTGCCATGTGTTAATTTCCCTTAACGATATGTAACGCTGCGCACGGCGTCGATCACCTCATCGGTGGTCGTCAGAGCGAGCTTTTCAAGGTTTGCCGCGTAGGGCATCGGAACGTCCTTGCCCGTGCAATTGATGACAGGCGCATCGAGGAAATCAAAGGCCTCTTGCATCAGCACCGCTGAGATATGATTGCCGATGGACCCCACTGGGAAGCCTTCCTCAACCGTGACACAGCGATTGGTTTTCTTGACGCTTTCGATCACTGTTGGCGTGTCCATCGGGCGCAAGGAACGCAGATCGATGACTTCACAGTCAACGCCGCTTTCTGCAAGTTTTTCAGCCGCTTCCATGGCGTACGTCATGCCGATACCGAAGCTGACGATGGTCACATCTGTGCCTTCGCGGGCGATGCGCGCCTTGCCAATTGGGACGGTGAAATCATCCATCACAGGCACATCGAAAGACCGACCATAAAGGATCTCATTTTCAAGGAAGATCACAGGGTTCGGATCGCGAATAGCAGACTTGAGCAATCCTTTCGCATCCGCTGCCGTATAAGGCATCACAACCTTTAGACCCGGAATATGCGCATACCATGCAGCGTAGTCCTGAGAGTGCTGAGCACCGACACGTGCGGCCGCGCCGTTGGGGCCGCGGAACACCATGGGTGCACCCATTTGACCGCCGGACATATAAAGCGTCTTCGCTGCAGAATTGATAATGTGATCAATCGCTTGCATGGCGAAGTTAAACGTCATGAATTCAACGATTGGCTTCAAACCACCGAAAGAGGCACCAACTGCGATGCCGGTAAATCCGTGCTCTGTGATTGGCGTATCAATCACGCGTTTGGAGCCGAATTCGTCGAGCAAACCTTGGGAAATCTTGTAAGCGCCTTGGTATTCGCCAACTTCTTCGCCCATCAAAAACACGTCTTCGTCGCTGCGCATTTCTTCGGCCATGGCGTCGCGTAATGCTTCGCGCACGGTTTGCTGTTTAACCTTTGTGCCTTCGGGCCAATCGGGCTCCGGTGCTTTGTATTCCGCTGCAGGTGCCGCAGCGACCGTAGGTGCTGGCGCCGCTTCATCTGGCGCGCTCGGGGCAGGCGCTGATGTGCTGCTTGCAACGTCAGATGCGCTTTCGCCGTCTTCCAGCAACACCGCAATCGCTGTGTTGACTGCAACGCCTGCGGTGCCTTCGGCCACAAGGATTTGACCAATGACGCCTTCGTCAACGGCTTCAAATTCCATCGTGGCTTTGTCTGTTTCAATCTCTGCGATGATGTCGCCAGAGCTGACTGTATCGCCTTCTTTGACCAACCATTTGGCCAGCGTGCCTTCTTCCATCGTTGGGGACAGGGCGGGCATAAGGATTTGGATGCTCATGTCTTATGCCTCCACGTCTGCATAAATGTCGGTCCAAAGCTCGGACAGTTCGGGCAAAGGGCTCTCCTTGGCAAATTCTGCCGAGGCGTTCACCACCTTCTTGATATCTTTGTCGATCGCTTTGAGGTCATCTTCGCTGGCGTGTTTGCCGGTCAAAAGAATCTCGCGCACCTGTTCAATCGGATCGCGCTCATCGCGCATTTTCTGCACTTCTTCGCGTGTGCGATATTTTGCCGGATCAGACATGGAATGTCCGCGATAGCGATAGGTTTTGATCTCTAGAATATAAGGACCCTTACCAGAGCGGCAGTGTTTCACAGCGCGATCACCGGCGTCTTTGACGGCGAGAACATCCATGCCATCCACAGCTTCACCCGGAATGCCAAAGGCCGCGCCGCGCGTATACAGCTCTGGCGTAGAGGTCGAGCGACCCTGCGCTGTGCCCATCGCATATTGGTTGTTCTCAATCACAAAGATGCAGGGCAAATCCCAAAGCGCAGCCATGTTGAAGGTTTCATAAATCTGACCTTGGTTCGCAGCGCCATCGCCGAAATAGGCGAAGGTCACACGACCATTGTCTTTGTACTTATCAGCAAACGCCAAACCCGCACCAATCGGCACCTGCGCGCCAACGATGCCATGACCGCCGTAGAAATGTTTCTCCTTGGAGAACATATGCATAGAGCCGCCTTTGCCCTTGGAATAGCCATCGGCGCGGCCTGTCAATTCGGCCATCACACCATTGGCATCCATGCCGCAGGCCAGCATATGACCGTGATCGCGATAAGAGGTGACGCGCTTGTCGCCTTCCTCTGCTGCGGCCTCAAGGCCGACAACAACCGCTTCTTGTCCAATGTAAAGGTGGCAGAAGCCGCCGATCAGGCCCATGCCATAAAGTTGGCCGGCTTTTTCTTCGAACCGACGGATCAGCAGCATGTCTTTGTAATATGCGAGCAGGTCTTCAGCGGAAACGTTCGGTACCGCTTTTGATTTTTTTGCAGCCATATGCGGTGCATCCTCCCAGAAACACAAATTGATTTAACGTTAAACAATAGTGTACCGCAGCATCGCGCGCATGACTAGGGGGCACGTTGAATTGTAAGGGAAGTGCTAAAAAATCAGCGGTTTATTCGATGACAATTTCGTCAGCGCGCAGCAAACCGAGCACGTCGCGCGCTTGTTGATCCAAAAGATCAAGGTCGAGATAGGTGTCAGACAAGCGCTTGGTAAGGTTTTCCATCTCGACAACTTCTGCTTCGAGCATCGCAAGTTGTTCGCTCAGGTCGCGCGCATTTACCGTGATTTCGGCGCGGCGAAACACGCCATAGTCACCTTGCACAGCCGCAAATGTGAAATAGGTCGCAAGGCTGAACGCCACTGCGAAATAGATCAAAGCGCCAAGCGCGGGTTTTGCGGTGTTCGATGTCATACTGCCCTCAAGGTGTCTCTGACGGACACCATTGATCCTCTGTGCCACGAAGCTTTGCCGTCGGTCAGCCCCTTTTCCCCGTATTCTGAGATTCACTGGAACAGGTGTGTGCTGAAAAACACAGCTATGCCGAGCAAAAGGCGTTTTTCGCGCTCAGGTGAAAGTCAGGCGCTGGACACCAATGATTTCAACACCTTCGCTGCCAGCTCAAAGGAATGCACGCGCGCGCCGTGATCGTGAATCATACCTGTGACGATTAATTCATCCGGTTTGTAACGCGTTATCAGCTCATCCAGGCCACGATAGACCGTGTCCGGTGCGCCAGACGCAGAGCACGACAGCGCGTGATTCACTTGGTGCAGCACAGGCGCAGGAATGCGCGCGTCTATGTCGTCGACGGGCAGGGGCAGCTTGCCCGCTTTGCCCGTGCGCAATTTCGCAAAAGCCAGCAATTGCGAGGATCGAAGGTAGCGCGCTTCCTCATCTGTGTCCGCAACGCAAACGCCAGCGGCCATCATCGCATAGGGCTCTTTGAGCGTTTCGGAGGGTTGAAACGAGCTGCGATAGATTTCCAGAGCCTGTTCCAACATGTCCGGCGCAAAATGCGACGCAAACGCATAAGGCAGGCCCAAAAACGCGGCCAATTGCGCACCATAAAGGCTCGACCCCAGAATCCAGACAGGCACATGTGTGCCGTGACCGGGGACTGCGCGCACTTTGCTGTCTTCAGTGCCAAAGTATCGGATCAATTCCTGCACGTCCTGCGGAAAACTATCCTCAGGTGCCATATGACGGCGCAGCGCACGGGCTGTCTCCATATCCGAGCCAGGCGCGCGGCCAAGGCCCAGATCAATGCGATCGGGATAGAGCGTGGCGAGCGTGCCGAATTGTTCTGCAATAACAAGGGGCGCATGATTTGGCAGCATAATGCCACCCGCACCAACGCGCATGGTCTTTGTCGCCGCCGCAACCTGCGCGATGATCAGCGAGGTCGCAGCGCTCGCAATGCCGGGCATGTTGTGATGCTCGGCCAGCCAATAGCGGTGATAGCCTGCCTTCTCTGCAGCAACGCCAAGCGCGATAGTGTTCGCAATCGCATGTCCCGCGCTTTGCCCTTCAGGGATGGGCGAAAGATCCAGCAGCGAGAACTGTTTCATGCCTCAATACCCGCGCCAAATCCAGCCGCCGCCAAAGATGCGCGAACTCTCGGTGTCGTAAAACACGCAGGCCTGACCGGGGGAGACACCATCCTCTGGCGTCAGCAGCTCAACGCTGGCTTCGGTTTCCGAAATCGGGCGGATGATCGCAGGGCGCGGTGGACGGGTCGAACGCACGCGCACCAACACATGCCATTCCTCTTGCGACATCAGCGGTGCGTCGCCAAGCCAGTTGATTTCGCGCACAGGAATAGTGCGCGTGCTCAGCAGCTCTTTCGGGCCGACGATCACATGTTTCTTGTCCACATCAAGACGCACAACATAGAGCGGATCGGCCAAACCGCCGATGCCCAAACCACGACGCTGCCCAATCGTATAATGAATGACGCCATTGTGCTGGCCCAGAACATTGCCATCCGTGTCAACAATATCACCGGGTTCCGCCGCGCCAGGGCGCAGTTTCTCGATCACCGCCGCGTAATTTCCGTTAGGCACAAAACAAATATCTTGGCTGTCAGGCTTATCCGCCACGCTCAATCCAAACTTCGCCGCCAGTTCCCGCGTTGCATCCTTGGAGGGCAGGTGGCCCAATGGGAAACGCAGGAAATCAAGCTGCTCTTGCTTGGTCGAGAACAGGAAATAGCTCTGATCGCGCGCATCATCGGCGGCTGAATGCAGCTCTGCCTTCTCTGCGCCCATCTTGCGCTGAATATAATGACCCGTGGCCATGCAATCTGCATCCAAATCCTTGGCTGTTTCCAGCAGGTCTTTGAACTTCACGCGCTCATTACAACGAATGCACGGCACAGGTGTTGCACCCGCCAAATAACTGTCTGCAAATTCATCTATCACCGCGTCTTTGAACACATTTTCATAGTCCAAGACGTAATGGGGAAAGCCCATTTCTTCGGCCACGCGACGCGCATCATGGATATCAAGACCTGCGCAACACGCACCCTTTTTGGCCAAAGCCGCGCCATGATCATAAAGCTGCAAGGTCACGCCAACGACGTCATAGCCTTCCGAGGCGAGCTGCGCTGCCACAACAGAGCTGTCCACGCCGCCTGACATCGCGACGACAACGCGCGTCTCGGACGGTGGCTTTGCAAAGCCGAGACTGTTTAATTTTTGCGGGTGATCCAGCGCCATGACGGCAACTCCTTAGCAGAACCTTAGAAATATAGGAAAATCCTAAACACTCTCAAGGGGGCGTTTCACTTCGCTTTAAGAGATTGGGTGCAGAAAGGCCAGAAGTAGAAACGAGGCGGTAAAATGTATCTTAAGAAAGTCGAAGGCCCCCGTGCCGTAACCCTGCCTGATGGGCGTGTCATGAGCCAAGCAGATTTGCCCCAGCCCAACACGCGGCGCTGGGTCGCATCGCGCAAAGCTGCGGTCGTGCGCGGTGTCACCTATGGGCTGATCTCTAAGAGCCAAGCGCTTGAACGATATAGTTTAAGTGAGGAAGAATTCGCCCATTGGCTGCAATCAATCGCCGATCATGGTGAGGATGCTTTGAAAACAACGGCGATACAGCGGTATAGACAACCCTAGGTTGATAAGTTACATTTTTATTCAGCGAGGAAAGGGTTCTTTAACTATTTTCGCTCAGCTTGCCTTGGAAGCATTAAGAAACGGAGTGATCTCTATGCGAGTACTATTGGTTGAGGACGATCCTACGACGTCAAAAAGCATCGACATGATGCTGACCCACGCCAATCTAAATGTCTATACGACCTCTTATGGTGAAGAAGGGATCGATCTGGCGAAGTTGTATGATTATGACTTAATTCTCTTGGATCTAAATCTACCTGACATGAACGGCCATGAAGTCCTGCGCCAATTGCGTCTTGCACGTATCGACACCCCCATTTTGATCCTGAGCGGATCGGATGACACAGAAAACAAGATCAAGGGCTTTGGCTTTGGCGCCGATGATTACCTGACCAAACCTTTCCATCGTGATGAACTCATCGCGCGCATTCATGCAATCATTCGCCGCTCTAAAGGGCACTCACAATCGGTCATTTCGACGGGCAAGATTGACGTGAACCTTGATGCCAAAACAGTTGAGGTCGAAGGCGCGACAGTACATCTCACGGGTAAAGAATACCAAATGCTTGAGCTTCTCTCACTTCGCAAAGGCACAACGCTGACCAAGGAAATGTTCTTAAACCACCTCTATGGCGGTATGGACGAGCCAGAACTTAAAATTATCGACGTATTTATTTGCAAATTGCGCAAAAAGCTTTGCGAAGCCACGAATGAGGACAGCTATATCGAAACTGTTTGGGGGCGCGGTTATGTGTTGCGTGATCCTGTCGATAATAGCCTCAATGATCAACAGTTGGCAGTCGCGGGCTAGTCTCTGAAGCGGTTTTGTTAAACTCGTAAAATCTTACGCGTTGCGCGCGGGCTGCTCTGGACGCCTGCGCGTGCCACCCTTATCACTAGGCTCAAGTTAAGGGGGTGCGCATGAGCGAGATCGAAATTTCCGATTTGAACGAAGACACTGCGCGCGCAGAGCTAGAGGCTTTGGCAAAGCAGTTGTCCCGTGCCAATACGGACTACCATACCAATGACGCGCCCGTCTTAACCGACGCCGAATATGATGCGTTGAAGCGGCGAAATCTCGAGATTGAAACGCGCTTCCCAAATCTGAAACGCGCAGATAGTCCAAGCGAACAAGTCGGCGCACCAGTGCAAGACGGATTTGGGAAAATCACCCATGCACAGCGCATGATGTCCTTGGACAATGCGTTCACCGATGAAGATGTGGCTGATTTTGTTCAAGGAATTCGCAAGTATTTGGGCCTGTCTGTTGATACACCGCTTGCCTTTACAGCAGAGCCGAAGATCGACGGATTGTCCCTTTCGCTGCGCTATGAAAACGGGAATTTGATCCAAGCCGCCACCCGAGGCGATGGCGCGACAGGTGAAGACGTCACCGCAAATGCGCGCGTTATTTCAGACATTCCGCATCAGATTGACGGCGCGCCTGACGTTCTAGAGGTGCGCGGCGAAGTCTACATGAGCCATGCGGATTTTGAGGCGCTCAATGCCCGCCAAACCGAACGCGGTGGCAAGGTCTTTGCCAATCCTCGCAACGCAGCGGCGGGATCGTTGCGCCAATTGGATTCAAAAATCACCCAGTCACGTCCGTTAAAGTTCTTCGCTTATGCTTGGGGCGAGCTGTCTGAGGCGCTGTCAGACACCCAATTTGGCGCAATCGAACGGCTGGCCGCTCTTGGCTTTCAGACCAACGATTTGACCAAACGTTTGGTAAGTGCGGCAGAACTTATCAAACATTATCAAAGTATTGAACAGCAACGCGCCGCGCTCGGATATGATATCGACGGCGTTGTGTATAAGGTGGATGATCTGTCCTACCAAGCGCGCCTTGGCTTTCGCTCAACCACACCGAGATGGGCGATTGCCCATAAATTCCCGGCAGAGCTTGCATGGACGCGGCTTGAAAAGATTGAAATTCAGGTCGGTCGCACCGGCGCGCTGAGCCCCGTCGCGCGCCTGATGCCCGTTACAGTTGGCGGCGTTGTTGTGTCGAACGCGACATTGCACAACGAGGATTATATCCTTGGTCGCGATAATTCCGGTGAGGCCATTCGCGAGGGTCGCAGTATTCGCGAGGGCGATTGGGTCCAGATTTACCGCGCGGGCGACGTGATCCCGAAAATTAAGGATGTGGATCTCAGCAAACGACCCGACGATAGTGTTGAATTCGATTTTCCAAAGATTTGCCCCGAATGCGATAGCAAAGCCGTCCGCGAGGAAGGCGATGCCGTGCGCCGCTGTTCGGGTGGTTTGATCTGTCCCGCGCAAGCTGTTGAACGCCTTAAGCATTTTGTGTCTCGCGGGGCTTTTGATATTGAAGGGCTTGGCGCGAAACAGGTCGAAATGTTCTATCACGATGAACTGCTTTCGATCCGCGAACCCGCTGATATTTTCACCCTGAAAACCCGCGATGCGGGCCAGTTGGGGAAGCTCAAAAACCGCGAAGGCTGGGGCGACAAGAGTGCCAAGAAGCTGTTTGAGGCGATAGATGAGCGCCGTAACATCGAATTCGGTCGCGTGTTGTTCGCCCTCGGCCTACGCCACGTCGGCGCGCAAAGCGCTAATTTGATCGCGCGTCACTACGGCGCTTGGGATGTATTCGTGCAAGCCATGGACAATGCGGTGCATAAATCAGGTGCCGCCTGGGATGAATTGCTGGGAATCGACGGCGTGGGCGAGGTCATGGCAACCTCTCTTGTCACCAGCTTTGCACAAGAGGCCGAGCGCGCATCGATTACGAGATTGACGGATGAATTAACCATAAAAGACGCCGAAAAACCCAATACGGACAGTCCCGTCGCGGGCAAAGTCGTGGTGTTTACCGGCACGCTCGAAAAGATGACCCGCGCCGAGGCAAAAGCGCGCGCAGAGGCCTTGGGCGCAAAGGTTTCCGGTTCGGTCTCGGCGAAAACAGACATTCTGATTGCGGGGTTGGCCGCAGGGTCGAAGGCGAAAAAGGCTGCAGATTTGGGTGTGCAAATCATGGATGAGGACAGCTGGCTCGCGCTCATTGAAGACTTATGAGCGGCCGCCCCGAAGTTCTTTTCCCTCTATTCGCCGCGTTGACGGGGTTGGAGGGCGTCGGGCCGAAAACGGCGCAAAATATGGCTGCGCTTGGCGTTGAAAAGCCACGTGATCTGTTGTTTTTGCTACCTTATTCTGGGATTGATCGCACGATCAAAGACACGGTGCAGGGCGCTGATCTGCCCAATACATTGACGGTTGAGGTCGAGATCGGCCAACACCGACCGCCCCGCAACAAGGGCGGTGCGTATCGGATTGATGTGATCGACGCGCAGATTGCGTTTCAATTGGTCTATTTTCATGCGCGTGGCGATTATCTCGGTAAACTGCTGCCAACCGGACAACGGCGCATTGTGTCCGGCAAAGTCGAACTGTTCGATGGCTTGGCCCAAATGGTGCATCCTGATCATGTGGTGCAGGTTGAAGAGGCCCAAACCATCCCCGCATTCGAACCCGTTTATCCGCTGACCGCCGGCGTGACGCAGAAACCGTTGAGCAAAGCAATGGCGAGCGCGTTAACCAAGCTGCCGGAGTTGGTTGAGTGGATCGATGCGGAGCAATTGAAGCAAAAAGGCTGGCCGGATTGGCGTACGGCGATTGAAACAGCTCATGCGCCTCAAAGCCTTGGCGATCTTGCGGCAACGGCGCCCGCACGTGAAAGGTTGGCCTATGATGAATTCATGGCGCATCAGCTGACCCTGGCGCTTGCGCGGGCCAATCGACGCCGCGCGCCCGGGATCGAAAGCCACGGCAACGGCAAACTGCGCAATAAAGTCTTAAGGTCGCTGCCCTATGATCCGACCGGCGCGCAAATGCGCGCAATTGATGAAATCACCACGGATTTGGCCAGCAGCGAGCGTATGAACCGTCTACTGCAAGGGGATGTGGGATCTGGTAAAACCTTGGTCGCCTTCATGGCGCTTCTCGCTGTTGTTG
>NZ_JBDWVM010000123.1:0-11212 GCF_039984035.1 Planktotalea sp.
TGACGTCAGCGCCTGTCCGCGAACGGATGTTCATTCTGGTGTAGTGAGACAGAGAGTTCTGCAGTAAGCGGGATTAAGTGGTTTTAAACGGGACCATGTGGAAATGAGCCATAATAAAAAGGGCTTTAAGAGCAAAAGTGGGCCTAAATACACCTAGATCACCCAAGTCCTGCAAATTTGGCTGAAACGGGCGTGTAGAGGCTCAGGGGCGATATAGGGACAAAGAGTTCTGCAAACATTACTGCTCCCCTCAAACACTATTAAATCAAAATTTATGGACCATTTAACGACAAATAAATACGCGTTAAGTACCCATTTACAGGTCCATGAAGTGGAAAGTTGGCTTTCAAGTTCTGTTTTGACTTTCTAGAAAGCGATAAAGCCCCATAAAACAAAACCTTACCTAGTTTTCCAAGAAGACCGGCTGCGCTGGAAGCAGAAAGCGATTTTCGAGCATTTTCGGCCCATTGCGGACCTTCAAACACCTCCTGAGATGTTGCGTTGCGGCCACCAGAAAAGAAAAGTAGAACTGCCAACTTTCACATTAGGCAGGGTTATTTGCTAGGAACGATTGAAGCTTCCTTACAGTCATTGCAGCTTCGCGTCGTTGCTCCCAATCATGAATGCTTCTTGTAATGAAGTTCAGATACTTCATGATTTGAGCATTGATGAACAGTTTTTCGGATTGCTCAAAATTCGAGTAGTGGAGATCAAGGAAAGCTATAATCTCTTTGTGCCACGTAAAGGCTTGCCCACGACCATAGCTCCTTTCATCTTCTGCCTGTATGGTCAAAAGCTCCAAAACTTCTTTGAAGTTTGAAAACGCTGTCGAAGCATCAATCTTAAGACTGACACCCCGTTCTAAGAGGCAGACAATTAGCTGGTTTTGGGCATGATAAGGGATGTAGAACTTCCCTCGAAGCTTTGCATAGCTGATGCTGGTGCGAAAATGCTTTACAGCGGATTCAAAGTTCTTAAGGGCCCTTTCACACATGCCAAAGGCGTTCCAAAAAAGGTCATCCTTGTTTAAGTTGGGGTTCGATGACAAGTTTGAATAGAGATCGCGAATTCTCTTCAATCGCACTTGATCTCCACTGGCGATTACTTTCAGATAGTTAAATCGCAGCAAATCAACCAATACTAGTTTCATTTCCTCATGAAGCGGGTAATTATCAGCCAAGTTATTTGCTGATTTCTCGATAACCTCAATGAGGTCATTGTGGTTGCATATCTTCTCCATCGCATATTTTGCAAAAATCGATCCCGAGAAGTAGCCATTTCCGCCGTCTATAGGGTTGAAAAATAATCTGAAAATGTTCGACACAGAATCAGAACCATGCACTTGACTCAAGTTGACCTTCAGGGCCTGATCAATAGACAGCTCATCAATGTGATTGTTCGTAAATTCTAGGTATATTGAGAGTAAAACAACGCTATAAGCATCAGCGGAAAGTTCTTTCAGTACTTCAAGCTCTTTTTTGATCCGACCGATCATCTCGCTCGAATTCATCAAACCAACCAAAATATCAGCAAAATTTGCCTGATAACCCTGATCCGCCGTAGAAATCAGCTCCTTCGCCTTTCGTTCGTCCGACAATTCGGACATTGTTCCCCACATACCAGCTTGATTCACCAACGGAACCAGGTGTTCGGCATCTGATTGTGTTAATTCACCAATCTGCAGGTCAACAACATCATGATTCAGAAACTGTGCAGGTAGCTCTTCTTTGCGCGACTCATGCACGCTGAGACGCGATGTGAAAATGAATATTGCATCGTCTGATGTTAGTTTAGCCAGTTCTTTATGGTGCTTTGAGTATTTGTAATAATCATCGACTATCAAAATTGGCCTTTTGGAATTTGCGACAATGTCATGCACTTCGTTGATGAAGTTCTCTTGATTTCTCGTGGCGACAAAAACGTCATGTTCGCGGCCCAGTTCAGCAGCTAGAATTTTGGAAAGTACAGTCTTTCCATGCCCCAATGGGGAGTAGAGAGAGATCAAACTACGACCGGACGCGACTTCGGCTTTTACCTTGTCAATAATCGTGGGCCGAATGACGTAGTTTGAGCTTCCTGATATGGTGTCAGCCTGTACCAAAGCCTCTTGGACACGGCCAAATAAAAAGAGGTCTGTAAGATCTTCGTAATTGACATTGCGATGTTCAACAGGTGTATCTTGAGCTGATTGAAAGCAAACATACTGCTTTTTGGCTACTTCAAAGCCAACAGGCAGCGCAAATATTACCTGGGCAAGCCCACTCGTTTCGATATTTAGAGGACTACCAAAGCTTTCTTGCATGTATGCGAGTTCTTCATCTTCGATCCTGAAATTTACAAAGTAGATTCTCTTCTTCGATGTTCTACCTTGTAAAATCAGCTTGGCAATTTCTGGATCATAGAGCGAGTACCCTAAGAAAACTACGATATCAGCCGTGGAAATATCATTCTTCAACTCTGTGGCCCAAGGGCCCTCATAAACTTTATTGGCGACATTGGACGCATAGTCGAGGATGCACTCTTCGCGGATCGTATCGATGCGAAAGTGATTTATAAAACCGTGTAGATGGATAATGGGAAGTCTATCATCAAGCAGATCACCGGGTCGATCTTGGGCGGTAAGCGTTTGGTAGTTTTTTCCAATGCGTTCACATGCAATTTCAGGACTATTATCGTAGTTCGTCGAATATACTCTGGACCAAGGGTATGTCATGATAGTTTTCAAGTCGTCTGAAACGGCTTTAACTTTAAAACAATCTGTTATGATCCGAAAATAATCCTTGATCGACTCATCTGCAACTTTAGAAGCTGCGATGGGCAATTTCGAGAATTCTCTCCCGAGAAAGTCGTTGAACTTACCAAGTAGTGGGTTGGCGGCAGGGAGTTCTTGCAGATCGAAGCCGATTGAGTCGAGAGAAGCACCTGCCCCGCAGAAAAGAATTGCCCTTCCTCGGCTGGCCTTTTCTAGGGTCTCTCTAAAATTATCTGACAAAACAGTATCCTTATGATTCAACAAAGCCTTTTGATGAAGCTAACCACTACTTCGCGCAAACACCATAGAGTTGAGGGCGTTTGCGCGCTATTAGTTTCTACATTTCTCACAAGGTGAGATCGGCTGTTTGACAGATAGGAAACAAGAATAAAGCACTAGCTTGGACATTGATGTGGAGCTTTATGATGGCGTCTGGTTGGACGCCTCGACGCTTCAGTTCTTACCACCGCTTCTGGGTGATCTTGTTGAATGGAGAGAAATAGTCAAAGCAACAAACCCAACCAACACCCTGTTTATAAACATAAACTACAAAAAATGTAAAAAAGATTTACATACACACTTGCCAAACCACCGCTGCATACCCAATTACTCAATGTGAAAGACATTCACATTAACGCAAACCAACGACAGGAGATCTACATGTCCACCCTCGCCCAAGCCCCGACTTATACTTCCGAACCGCAAGGTTGGTTCGCGCGTTCTGAGGCCTGGCTCGATAGCAAAGGCAAAGGCGCTTGGATCGCCGCTATGGTGCTCGGGTTTATTTTTGTCTGGCCTGTAGGTCTCGCCCTTCTCTTTTACATGATCTGGAGCAAACGCATGTTTGGTAAATCTTGTCGCACATCCGGCCGTCACACCTATGGTCACTTTGGTCACGGCGCAATGCGCTCTTCCGGCAACTCGGCCTTTGACGCCTACAAAGAAGACACGCTGCGCCGCCTAGAAGACGAGCAAAGCAACTTTGAAGCCTTCTTGCAGCGTCTGCGCGATGCAAAGGACAAAGCTGAGTTCGACGAATTCATGGATGACCGTGCAAAAGCGGCGGCAGCCCCTTCAAAAGAAGAAGAGCCTGCATAAGTAGATAGGGTAATCTCCCCAAGACCCCTCTGGGCCGCTCTCCTCCTCCCGAGCGGCCCTTTCTTTTTCTTTCCATTCTGATTATCCGAACAGGACCATGACACAGCACGCCCCCAATCACCCCGATCCCGTAAATGCACCGCAATTTTATAGCTCGGTCCCGATCAAACGGTTTATCGCTTGGATTATTGACACGGTCATCACGGTGATCCTGTCCCTGCTGATCGTCCCCTTCACGGCCTTTACAGGGTTGTTTTTCCTGCCCTTGCTGTTCTTGGTTGTTGGCTTTGGATATCGGAGCGTCACGATTGGCGCCTCTTCAGCAACGTTCGGCATGCGGATGATGTCGATTGAGCTGCGCGATGCACGCGGTGAACGGTTTGATTTCAGCCAAGCCTTGATGCACACGCTCGGCTTTACGATCTGTACGATGTTCTTTTTGCTGCAGGTTTTATCCGCAATTATGATGCTTGGCACAGCGCGGGGCCAAGGGCTGCCGGATATGGTGCTGGGGTCCGTGATGATCAACCGTAGGTAAAATTACCTATAAAGATGCACTTCTATACTTTTAATTAGATTGGATTGAATGTTAGCCTGCATTTAAAGGACAAAGTTATTATGCGTCATACTCTCCCGATTGCACCGCAGTTTTATGTGACTGCACCGCAACCCTGCCCCTATCTTGAGGGCAGGATGGAGCGTAAGTTGTTTACGGCCCTGCAGGGCGACAACGCTGAAGCACTAAACAATTCGCTCTCTAAGCAGGGTTTCAGGCGCTCGCAAAATGTTTTGTACCGCCCGTCCTGTGCGGAATGTTCAGCCTGCCTGTCTGCACGGATTGATGTCAGCGCGTTCACCCCATCCAAAAGCCAAAAGCGCATTCGCAATCGCAATTCACATCTCTTGCGTCGCGCCACATCGCCTTGGGCCACAGAAGAGCAATACGCCCTCTTCAGCACCTATCTTGAGGCGCGCCATGCTATGGGCGGTATGGTTGATATGGATGTGTTCGAATTCGCGGCGATGATTGAAGAAACACCCATTCGCAGCCGCGTTATCGAATATGTGAATGAAGAAGACAGTGCTTTGACAGCCGTTTGTTTGACCGACGTTCATGATGACGGTCTTAGCATGGTCTATTCCTTTTATGATCCCGAATTGACGCGTCAGTCTCTTGGCACCCATATCATTCTGGATCACATCGACATCGCGCGCGATGCGGGATTGCCCTATGTCTATTTGGGCTATTGGGTCCCGGGGAGCCCAAAGATGGGCTACAAGGCGAATTTCTCAGGGCTTGAGGTCTTTTCCAATGGGGAATGGAAAAAGATGCAAAACCCTGAAGAGTTCGAAACAAACTTGAACCCGCTCTCGACCCCGCCAATTGCCGAGCAAGTTGCGAATATTTCGCTGCCCGGCGGCAATCATGCGGAACACGAATAGATAAACGCAAGCGCGCTCTCACTAAACATAACACCACTCACAAACGAAAAAGCGAGGCCCGAAGGCCTCGCTTTCTTTTTGTGTAAGCTATTCGCCTAGATCAATTCGGGATCAGATCCGGAATGATCGTGACGATTGCAGGGAACAGTCCCAGCAGGATCAAACCGCCGACCTGAATGAGCACGAAGGGTGCTACACCGCGGTAGATATGTCCTGTCGTGACCTCCTTCGGAGCAACGCCGCGTAGGTAGAACAGGGCAAAGCCGAAGGGTGGTGTCAGGAAGGACGTCTGCAAGTTTACTGCGATCATGATCGTCACCCATTTTGGATCGAACGTACCGCCGTAAATGACCGGTCCGACAATCGGGATCACGATGTAGATGATTTCCAAGAAGTCGAGCACGAAGCCCAATACGAAGAGAACCAACATCACGATCAAGAAGACCGTCCACTCGTTGTCGAAGCTGCGCAGGAACTGTTGAATATAGTGCTCACCACCGAAGGAGATCACCACAAGGTTCAACATCTGGCTCCCGATCAGAATGGTAAAGACCATGCTCGTCACCTTCGCCGTCTCGCGCACGATGGGTGGCAAGATGCCCGCGCGGTAGAGAACGAAGCAAGAGAACAGCAAACCAAAGGCCGCATAGAGCCATGCCGTATAGGCAAGACCGAAGGCAACCCAAGTTTCGAAGTTCACATCGCCTTGGTTGACGCGCAGATCGAAGTTCACACCGATCAGGATCATCAAGATCACCGCAAGGGTGGAGAAGATGATGACCTTTGGTGACTTATCCTCATCACGCAGACGACGATAGGCCGCTAGCATGATCGCACCGCCCGCACCAAGCGCCGCTGCAGGCGTTGGGTTGGTGATACCGCCAAGGATAGAGCCAAGCACAGCAACGATCAGAACCAATGGTGGGAACACAACACGGATCAGCTCGTTCTTGGCAAGCATCATCGCGGCATGGACACAGCCATAGAGCGTGATCGCCCAAGGGATCAACATCATCAGCACGGTTGCCCCTGCCCCTGTTGTTGGTCGGATGATCAACAGATCGACAATCAAGCCAAGCACCACACCGATAAGACCGATGTAGATCGGACGATGATCTGCCGAAGGACGTGCACCGCGCGCTGTTGTCAGGATCAAAGTGAAGATGATCGACAGGATCGCAATGCCGGTACCGATAGGCGCTGCTGCTTTCGCTTTAGCTGCAATGGCTTCTGTGATCTCTTCTTCTGACAGTTTCACGCTTTCTGTGACGCCGCCCGCGGCTTCAATCTCTGCCGTTTGCGATACTGCAAGATCCCATGCTTCCTGACCGTGAAGTTCGATCATGGAGACTTGGCACTCTTCGCTCACATTGGTGCGCAGGCTCGCGCCTTCACCGATGTCAGAGTAGCTGTCCACAACGAGGCTTTGGGAACCGATGACGTTGAGGTTGCCCAAGAGCATCATACCAACGATCAAAGCAATTGGCAGGCCAAGGAACCATGTGAGGCCTTCGCCGCGCGTGATTGTCTCGTCGCTTGCTGTGCCCATTGGAACCGCTGGCGCTTTGCTCGGGTTAAAGAGCGCATAGCCAAAGGCATAAAGTGCATAGAGTAAGGCAAGTAGAACACCCGGTAGCAAGGCCGCTTGGAACAAGGTCCCAACGGAAACAACCGCAGGCTCACCCAAGTATGTCAACGCATCGGTACAACCCGCAGCAATTGCGCGCGCTTCTTGAGCAGATGAATAAAGGTCACCCGCAAGCGTGCCGAGCAGAACGATCACGATAGACGGCGGGATGATTTGTCCCAATGTCCCAGAGGCCGCGATGACCCCTGTTGCGATCTCTGGCGAGTAGTTGTTGCGCAACATCGTCGGCAAGCTGAGCAAGCCCATGGTCACAACCGTTGCACCAACGATACCTGTAGAGGCCGCGAGGAACGCGCCAACCACAACAACAGACACAGCCAAACCACCTGGCAATGGTCCAAAGACTCGCGCCATTGTTGTGAGCAGATCGTTTGCGATCTTGGAGCGCTCAAGCGTGATACCCATCAGAACGAACATCAAAACAGCAAGAAGTGTTTCGATAGACTGTCCCGCCAGAACACGTTCGTTCATACGGTTCACAATGAATGACACGTTACGATCGAGCGCGTGTTCCCAGCCACGTGGGAAAACAGCGTCTTCGTATCGCGGTAAGTCGGGGTATCGGAAGACGGATATGTCTTCGGCTTTGATCCCCGAATTGATCAAATCGGAATACATGACCGATCCGGTGTCGATTGCTTGGTGAATGAGCAGTCCAGCGCCATCAAGCGCCGCAATAATCCCGAAGGAAATAACGCCAGCACCGCCAATTGCAAAAGCAACTGGAAATCCAGACAGGATGCCTCCGAACAAACAGAGGAATACAATAATCAGGCCTACTTCTACGCCATCAAGTCCAAAGAACATCAGTGCGTCCCCTCATATGCTTCTTCGCCCTCACCGAGCGTATCTTTATCGAGGTATTTACCTTCGCTTTCTGGACCTTCTTTGAGCTCGAGGTAGGAGCGGTAGAAGAAGGCAATCGCGTGCAAGAAGACCATCGCAGTGAACGCGACGAGCAAGAGCTTGAACAGGAAGTAAGCGGTAAAACCGTTGGGCGAGAAACCGATGGTTTCTACGTTCCATTTCAGGAGTTTTGATTTGCGCATCAGCAGATCAAATTTGTCTGAGGCAGAGACCTTTGGTGTCACAAGGTGGCGCCACATGAAGAACCAACCGTACATCCAGATCAGGACCGCAGCAGGCATCATGAAGATGATCGAACCGATCATGTCGATGATCTTTTTCGTGCGATATTTCACCGCTGAATAGACCAGATCGACGCGGACGTGACCGCCTTGAACGAAGGTATAAGTTGCGCAAAGACAAACGACTAACGCATTGTAAAGCTTCAACTCTTCCGCAAACCATGAAATGTCGAACTGGAGCGGAATACCAAAGCCAATCGAAATGTCAGGGCGGGTAAAGATCCTCTGCATGAAGACGATCACGATTTGCTGGATCACCATCAAAAGACCGGCCCATGCGAAGAAGCGACCGACCGTATTGGCGAACCCTTCAAGGATGCGCACAGTGCCCCACATGACCGAATTCTTCCACAAACCGACGATTGTCAGCAGCAAAAACGCCGTAAAGACGACGAAGAAAAACTCAACCGATGCGCCATAATAGATGAACTTCATCATCGCTTGATTATCGGACCAGTTCAGCCACGAGTTCGGATGCGTGATCGCATAACCGAAATTATAAAACGACATGCCTATATTCTGTACGAACCAGAGCAATCCATCGCCTATCGCAGCGAGTGCTCCGCCTGATGCGTCATCCGCCATCGGTGTCCCCTTTTAATAAATTCTGTTTTTGCGGCGGCGTTCTAAAAAGTCGCGGCGCTCTGCAAAACCGTCTTGTAAATCAGGCCCCTGCAAACAGCAGAGGCCTGACCAATTTTAAACAGCGATTGGCTTAGCCGCCAAGAACGCGGTTACGCTGCTGAACGTAGTAACCATCAGACTTGTCGATCCAAGAAGAAGACGCTGCCATGGACTCTTCAAAGCTCTTACGCGTACGCGCGAAGAGTTCGTCACCCATGTTTTCGTCCATAACTTCTGCAGACGCTTTACCGAATGCATCCCAAACGTCGTCAGAGAACTGCAGAACTTTAACGCCCTGAGACTGAAGACGCGCAAGTGCCGCACCGTTGTTTGCAAGCGTTTCAGCAAGCTGGATGTGCGTTGTCGCCATACATGCGTTGGAGATGATCGCTTGGTGCTGTGGTGTCAGGTCGTTGTAAACGTCAAGGTTTACACCGGCCGCAAGACCAGAACCTGGCTCGTGGAAGCCAGCAGCGTAGTACACTTTTGCAACTTCTTGGAAGCCGGCGCGTTCGTCAGCCATTGGGCCAACCCACTCAAGACCGTCAAGAGCACCTGAAGACAGAGCTTGGTACAGTTCGCCGCCTGGGATGTTCTGAACAGATGCGCCCAGTTTACCAAGAACTTTACCGCCAAGACCTGGCATACGGAACTTGAGACCGTTGAAGTCTGCCGCAGAGTTGATTTCTTTACGGAACCAACCACCAGACTGGGAACCGGAGTTACCAGCAAGGAATGATTTCAGGTTGAAGATTTCACCAAGCTCGGAGTGCAGCTCGTGGCCGCCGCCGTGGTGGTACCAGTTTGTCAGCTCTTGCGCTGTACCGCCGAAAGGAACGGCTGTGAAATACGCGTATGCTGGGTGCTGACCGATGAAGTAGTAGTCTGCAGAGTGGTACATGTCAGCTTGACCGGAAGAAACCGCGTCAAATACTTCAAGTGCGCCAACAAGCTCGCCTGGAGCTTTTTTGTCGATGGTCAATTGACCGTCGGACATCGCAGAAACCATGTCCTGCAGGTATGTTGCTGCGTCATCAAGAACAGCAAAGCCACGTGGCCAAGACTGAACCATAGTCAGAACGCGCTTGCCTTGTGCATAAGCTGGCGCTGCGAGCGTTGCCGCTGCTGCCGCTGAGCCGCCAAGTGCGGATGTTTTTAGAAAAGAACGACGATCCATTAAGAATCCTCCCAAATTAGTGATGTGTGCTGAATCGGGTAGAATATGATCCTGCCCTCCCCTGCACGGATCGTTTCGAGTGCGCTAACTCTACCCAGAGTGCCCAAAATGAAAATACCGACTACTACGTAGAAAACCCGCAAACTGGGTATCTGATAGCGCTAAATTTGGGCGAAAGCTCAAGAAACTGGCAGAATAAGCGCTTCAAAACCCGCAGATCTATTTCTTTGCGACGGCGCGATTCGCGCATTCGCTTTGATTACGAAGTGATTCGCCGTTAGCTGGTTGCTATGTCGATTCGCCAGTTCTTTAGCTTCAGCTATGCACAGAAATTGTTCCTGCTTGGAACTTTGCCGCTGATCTTTGCGGTGACCGCCATTTCGCTGTTGGTGGCCTATCAATCGCGCCAATTGGCGGAACGCGAAATTGCAACTTTGGAAGAGACGCTGATCGAAGCCAAGAAAGACGAGCTGCGCAATTATGTAACGCAGGCCCGCAACGGGTTTTACTTTATCTATGGCAACGCCCCTCCTGATGACGAAGAGGCCAAACAGCAGGTGCAACAGATCCTCGCCGCGATGATCTACGGGCTTGAGGGCAGCTTTTTCGTCTATAACTATGATGGCACCAATTTGGTGAGCCCGCGTGACACGCATTTGATCAATGACAACTGGCTGGACTTAAGTGACAGCGAGGGAACTCCTGTCGTCAGCGAATTGATCCGCATTGCACGCTCTGGTGCGGGCTATCACAGCTATCTTTGGCCCAAGCCATCGACAGGCGTTGAGGCGCGGATGATCACTTATGTCACCAGCTTCCCAAGCTGGCAGTGGGCCGTGGGCACTGGCGTCTTTATCGATGACGTCATTGCGACAGTTGAAAGCTCGCGCGCGCAGGTCGAACAGCGCACCCGCGAAACCTTCCTTTATATTGGCGCTATTACACTCGCCGCTTTGTTGGTCGTTTTCGGCTCTGGTTTGCTTTTGAACATTCGCGAACGCCGCTTGGCCGATACCAAGCTCAAAGCACTGACGCAGCGGGTCTTTGATGCCCAAGAAGAAGAACGCGGACGCGTGGCGCGCGAATTACATGACGGGATCAGCCAAATCCTTGTGGGCATTCGCTATGCCTTGGACGTCACGCACCGCCAACTTGACGCAAGCGATCGGCCGATCCCGAAAATGCTCGACAAAGGTATCGAAAGTCTGACCGGAGCTATTCACGAGGTGCGCCGTATCAGTCGTGACCTTCGCCCCGGGGTTTTGGATGATCTGGGCCTCGGCCCGGCCCTCAAAGCGCTTACCGACGAATTCACCCTGCGC
>NZ_JBDWVM010000124.1:0-2741 GCF_039984035.1 Planktotalea sp.
ATTGGCGCTGTCGGCGGCGCCAATGTTCTGCTCGGAGATGCTCTGTTCATCGGAGCTGGCGTGTTCTGGGCAATCTATACCGTAGCCTATCGTAAGAGCGGATTGACCCCATGGCACGGGGCTGCACTTATCTGTTTTTGGTCGTCCATTTTGGTCATCCCGATCTGGCTTATGTCACCGGACGCGGCTTTGCTGGATGCGCCATGGTCAGACATCGCCTTACAAGTCGCAGCACAAGGTATCCTCGCGGGCCTCATTGGCCTCGCGGCCTATGGCGCGGCCATCCGGCATCTTGGCGCCAGCGTGGCAGCTGCCAGCGGAGCGGTTGTGCCGGCATTGACAGCAGTCGGTGGCTTTTTTCTTCTTGGTGAACCGTTGTCATGGCTGACTGCAATCGGTGTGGCTTGCGTTGCAGCCGGCATTTGGGCTTTTGCCGGATCGCCGGGCATGTCGCAGTTTTTTGCCAAGCCTGTACGTGATCCCGAGGCTAAGAGATGACCGGTGTGAAAAGAAACCTGCTCTCTGACTATTCGCTCGGCGTTATACTGATCGTGGCCGCGACAATCGCGTACAGCACCGCGGGCCTTTTCACCAAAGGCGTCGTAGCTGGCGTTTGGGCTGTCATATTCTGGCGCGGCGTATTCGCGGTCGGGTTTTCCGTAATGTGGACCGCTCATAAAGGCACGTTTCGCCAAAACTTCCTTGGGTTTGGTTCGAGCGGATGGTGCGTCGCCATCATCGGCGCGCTCGGCACAGCGGCTTTCATCCCGGCGTTTAGACTGACCAGTATTGCGAATGTATCTTTGATCTATGCAACCGCGCCGCTCATTGCGGCAACGTTTGCCTGGGCTATGATCGGGGAACGCATAACTGCCCGAACACTAATGGGTTGCATCGGAGCACTTTTGGGCGTCGGCATCATCGTATCCGGTTCTTTTGGACAGTTCAGCATCTACGGTGACCTCCTTGCTCTCATTATGACCATCGCAATGGCCTTAATCATTGTCATTTATCGCAAGTATCCTAACACGCCCGGCGCGGGCCCAACCGCAATGCAGTCAATATTGCTGACACCGGTCGCCCTAGTCTTTGGCCAGCCATTCCAGACAGAACCTTTAGAGATACTCATCCTCGCAGCCTTCGGGCTGTTTTTTGCCATCGCGGCCATCTCCTTGGCCGAAGGCGCGAAACGGGTTCCATCTGGTCAAACAGCTTTATTGAGCGCCTTGGAAACCCCGTTAGCTCCCTTCTTTGCCTTCATTTTGTTCATGGAAATCCCAGGAAACGCGACCGTTCTGGGAGGCGCGATTGTATTGCTCGCGGTGCTTGCATCGATCAATAGCGAAGTAAAATCGGATAAATCTGTCACTGATTGAGCTTGCTAAACCAGTTGACTCAACCCGAAAGCCGTTACTAGCCATACTGCAGAGCTTCCTAGGTATGGACTCACTGCTGACCTCAGATGCGGCGTAGCCTCTAAGTGATCTGGCCTGCCCAGCGAAACATGGACGGCCCAAACCGGACATTCGAGCTTTGCGCAGTTAAAGTCTGCTTCGAGCCCACAGCCGACATCTTCAATTTCTGCTGCGCGCGCACGCAGCATAAGAATTGCCTCAGCAGCTCGCATCACGACGCTGCGTGGCGGCGGTGTTTGCGGCCATTCGTTCATCGCGCAGCATGGATTATCAGGGCAACTGACAGGTCGCGGACTTTACTGCTATTCATTGGCTCACCGCAAATGACTGCTTCGCAGACAGCTGGCATCAAATCCAGGCGCTGCAGAACGTATCATCGTAACAATCTTGTGATCACAACGACAACAATACATCTTGTCAAAAATATCTACCAACTAGTAGATTGATATCCTGTTCACAAGGAGAGATGACATGAAAATCTATGATACCGAAGGCTTCCCAAACCCAGCCCGTGTACGCATGGCACTTGCCGAAAAAGGTGCGACGGACAAAGTCGAATTTGTTCCAGTTGACGTGATGGGTGGTGAACATCGCTCCGACGCATTCAAGTCCAAGAACCCGGATGCTGTGGTCCCTTGCCTTGAGCTGGCAGACGGCACCCATATCTCGCAGTGCAACGCGATTACAGAGTATATTGACGGCCATTTCGAAGGCCCAACGCTGACCGGAGAAACACCCAAACAACGTGCACAAATCGCAATGATGAACCTGCGCGCAGAAAACGGCCTTTTAAATGCTGTGGGAACCTACTTTCACCACGCGACACCTGGCCTTGGTCCAGACCTTGAAACTTATCAATGTGCCGAATGGGGCGCGAAGCAAAAGGAAGTTGCCGGTCAGACAATGGCGTATCTCGACGAAGTTCTGGCGGACAATGAATACCTGGCTGGGGCTGCGTTCTCGGTAGCGGACATTACTGCTTTCGCGGGCCTCGCATTTGCGGACTTTGCAAAGGTCGAGATTCCGGAATCACTCTTAAACCTGACGGCATGGCGTGCGAAAGTTGCAGCACGCCCCAGCATCGCAGGCTAACGCGCGACACCACTCAAGCCGAAAGGACACAACATGGAACTGAACGCAGACTTTAAGAAACGCGTGGTTGTTCACTCTGAGCAGCTTGAGTGGAACGCTTCGCCTATGCCTGGTGTAGATCGGCGTATGCTGGACCGCATTGGGGGCGAGGTTGCCCGTGCCACGACAATTGTACGCTACGCGCCGGGCAGCCAATTTTCCGAGCATACCCATACAGGTGGCGAAGAATTCATC
>NZ_JBDWVM010000125.1:0-2320 GCF_039984035.1 Planktotalea sp.
CCAATTCCGTGATGCCCGTGCCGTCGCCTGAATCTGCACCGAGGAAACCATCGGCCCAAACTTCGACGCTGCCATTGGAGTTGGTCCAACCGTCGTTTTCAGAACGGAACCCATAACGGCCATTGGTGAGATCGTTGTTCAACTCGCTGTTTTGCAACAATTCGACTTCGACCATTTCGTGCTCAACAAGGCTGATGTTGTCAAACAGCGGGCCGGTACCGTCGTTCTCAGACGCAAGTTCACGGAATTCCAGAACATCTTCCCCGCCAGAGCCAGTCACTGTGAATTCAAACGTTTCGAAGTCATTGCCTTCGCTTGGCGTGACGGTATCGATCAGCTCACCGCGCCAGTACACCTCGATGCTGTCATTATCGCTGCCACGCTGAGCGGCTGAGAACGACAGAGTGATCTCTGACCCAGCTTGCGTTTCAACTGTTTGGCTCAGCGTGTCGACTTGGCCGCCGCTGCGCACATCAAGTTCGAGAATGCCGCTGCCGTCCGCCGAATTGGCGCCAAGGAAGCCATCGGTCCAAGCTTCGACGTTACCGTTGTCATTGCTCCAGCCTTCAACCTGATCTGTTTGGGTCCAACGGCCATTTGGAACGTCATAGTTCAACTGACCATTTACCAGTAGCTCATTACCAGTTGGTTGCATATCACCAGTGATGACTTCGCCTGGGTTCGCCTCTGTTTCAGGCTGCGGAGTAATCCGTTCAGGCAGATCAGGCGAGTCCAAGACATCGCCAGTCAAATCCGGGCGCAGTGCATCGTCGAGCTCTGAGCCAGACTCGTCGACTTCTACAACGTCATGTGTGATCGTCAGTGTGACGGAGCCATCAGGTGCAACATCCAAACCCGCCGGAAAAACTTCTACCGTGCCATCGTCCTGCGTGACTTCAACAGCGAAATCGTAGGTCCCGTCTTGATCCGCATCCCAAGGATCTTCGGCGTCTGGCATAAACCAGTCTCTGAGTGTGATGAGGCCAGACAGGGGGTCGATGTTAAACAAAAAGGCGTCAACGCCGATTAGAGCAAAACTAGGCATTCTTACATTCTCCAAAAACCGCCCTTGCGGACGGCTGACAGCTCAGGACCGGTGCAGACGCCGGAAACTGAAATTACACAGGTGACGATTCAGATTGGTTTGGGTCACAGCAAAACACGCTGTCGTTCAACACCATAAGCGCCCCCCCAGGGCTTAATACGAGCGACAGCAAGATGAGACCTAAACGCACAGACACGTCTCAGACTTATATTGCTTTCCCGTGTGCAACAGGCTTCTAAAAATTGACACAATTATCTCAAGAACTCAGAGTTTCGAAAGGAGATACAATTGGATTTTATGATACAAAATCATGCACTTAAGATTTCGATAACTAAATCTTGAACACGCCGTTATCTGCATTGCGACAAAGTTCTGCCCAATTCTGAATGTGTCAGCCCTAAGCCAAGCGCAAACTTTCGCCTATGAAATCAGGTAGATCGGGTAGGTCTTGAATTTTGTTACTTTATAAAATAACAAATCTTCAAACACCGAGGAGCGCCCGATGCGAAAGCAAGCCCAAATCCGACAATCAGAGGTTCTTAAAGTGCTGAGTAAGCATGACAAACCCATGACGGCCTACGCGATCCTTGATAAGATGAAACGCACTGAACCCGACATTGCGGCGCCGACAGTTTATCGCGCTTTGGCTGCCCTGACGGACCAAGGTCGCGCGCACAAGTTGGAATCCATGAAGAGTTTTGTCGCCTGCCGCTGCGATCATAGCGCCGCTGTTCCGATCCTCGCGATTTGCGATGATTGCGGCACCGTCGAAGAACATGATGGCACGCCTTTGCTGTCAGAGCTCACAACCATTGCTGCACAATCAAAATTCACCCCCTCGCGCCACATCGTGGAACTTCACGGGCAATGCGCGCGTTGTACCGACTGATCGTTCCCCCTTTTTATTGGATACCTTAGATGAAAACGCTTTCCATTCTGGCAATGACAACACTTGCTGCAACGACTGCCTTTGCAGAAAGCAAAGACGATCATGATCACGACGAAACCCGTCAGCTTGAGGCGCATGAGCACGGCGTTGGCACATTAAACGTGGCCTTTGACGGCGATCAAATCGCGATGGAATTCGAAGCCCCCGGCGCGGATATCGTCGGTTTTGAATACAAGGCCGAAAGCAGCGAGGATCTGGCTAAGATCGAAGGGGCTTTGGCGACGCTTGAGCAACCTTTAGATCTATTCGCCCTGCCCCAAGCCGCGGTCTGTCGTGTCGCAGAAGCCCATGCCGAATTGGTCATCGATGACGACCATGACGACCAT
>NZ_JBDWVM010000126.1:0-20967 GCF_039984035.1 Planktotalea sp.
TGATCGGGGCAGGTGCGTTGATCACGGAAGGTAAGGAAATTCCAGACGGCTCGCTCGTGATGGGTGTGCCGGGCAAAGTGGTGCGCCAATTGGACGACGCTGCGATCAACGGCCTCAAGGCCTCCGCGCTACACTATCAAACGAACATGCGTCGTTTCCGTGCAGAGCTTAAAGAACTGTAAAACAAAAAGAATGCGCGATCTGCGATGCATTTGACAAAAGTTTTACAAAACCACTCCATTGATGGACCCATTATGCGCAATTCTAAAGACACTTTGATCCGCCCAGTGGGCCAACCAGACAGCATCAGTCGGCCCATTGTGACGCCGCTGAGCACTGCCGTGGCCTTTGCGTCAAGCACCCCTGATGAACTCGACGCGCAATACGAAGGGCGCGAAAGCGGTTTTACCTATGCGCGCGAAGGACATCCAAATGCGACCGTCTTAGCGCAGCGCATCGATGCACTTGAGGGTGTGAGCGGCGGCATTGTAACCGGCTCTGGCATGGGCGCTGTCACTGCGGCGCTTATGGGCGTTCTGAGCGCTGGCGATCATATCATTGGCGGCGATCAGCTTTATGGTCGCTCCTTGCGCCTGATGAAAGAAGATCTGCCGCGGTTTGGCGTTGAAACATCCCTAGCTGATCCAACGGATGCGGACGCCTTTGCAAGCGCGATCAAGGACAACACCAAAGCTGTGCTGATCGAAGTCGTCTCCAATCCGACGCTCCGCGTGGCTGATATGGAAGGGATCGCCAAGGTTTGCGCCGAAACCGGCATTTTGCTGATCGTCGACAACACATTCACGACGCCGCGCAGCTATCAACCGTTCCAGCACGGCGCAGACGTTGTGATCCATTCAGTCACTAAGCTGCTTGCAGGACATTCCGATGTCACATTGGGCTATGTGGCGGCCAAAGACGCAGTACTTCAAAAGAAGATCTACGATTTCGCTGTGACGACCGGCATGACGGCCAGCCCGTTTGATTGCTGGCTCGCTGAGCGCGGACTTGCCACCTTTGATCTGCGCTTTGAACGCGCGCAGGCCAACGCTGTGGCGCTGGCGGATCATCTCGCGGGCCTCGAAGGCGTCAAACGCGTGCTTTATCCAATGCGCGACGATCATCCTGATACGATCCGCGCACAGGCGCTGCTACAAGGCCAGGGCTGCAATATGGTCAGTTTTGAAGTCAAGGGTGGTCGCGCTGCTGCCAACGCCCTGGCTCGCGCGGCAGAGGGCATCGCATTTGCGCCCACTTTGGGCGATGTGGGCACGACCCTCAGCCATGCCGCCAGTTCATCGCACCGCGCCCTCACGCCAGAGGCGCGCGCCGCGCTCGGAATGAGCGAAGGCTTCTTCCGTGTCTCCGTCGGTTTGGAAGACAGCGACGCCTTGAACGCTATCTTCACCCAAGCCGTGAAAGCCTCACAGGACGTGTAAATGGGACAGGGTCAAATTGATGGATTGGTTCACGCGCTTCCGCTTCCTGCGGTTTTCATTGCGACGTCAGACCGAATTTACGCCATCAATGATCCTGCAAAAACCATTTTAGGAGAAGGACTTACAGGTCGACACTACATTCATGCGCTAAGGCAACCGACGGTTATCGAAGCTATTGAAGCCTGCAAGAAGAGCCAAGTCGAGCAAACAGCGACCTACTTGGGGACTGAAGGGCGCACCGAAACCAGCTATCAGCTGACATGTGCCTATGTTGCAGGTGACACTAGCGGTGTTTTGGTGACGTTCGAGGATATCACCGACCTTAAGAAAACCGATCAATTGCGCAGCGATTTTGTGGCCAACGTCAGTCACGAGCTGCGCACGCCTTTGACCGCGCTCATGGGGTTTATTGAAACGCTCCAGACAACGGCAAAGGACGATCCCAAAGCGTCCGAGCGCTTTTTAGATATCATGGCGTCTGAAACGTCCCGCATGAACCGTTTGGTCGATGATCTACTGTCCCTGAGCCGCGTCGAAGCGCAAGGGCGCAGCCGCCCAACAGAAACGGTTGATATTGCCGAACTGCTTGGATCGATTGTCCATAGCCTGAGCCCCTTGGCGAAAACCAATGCGGCTGAATTGACGTTAAACCTGTCCTCGGACCAAACTTTGATCCTTGGCGATGGCGATCAACTGCGACAGGTCTTTGTTAATCTCATCGAGAATGCACTCAAGTATGGCGGCGAGGGAGTTGATGTGACCGTTTCCCTGTCAGAGGGCCATTATGAACCACTGTAGCGGTGCAACGGGGTGCGCATTCGGATTCGTGATACCGGTGCGGGCTTTGATCCCGTCCATATCCCGCGTTTGACCGAAAGATTCTATAGAATCGATAGTCACAGAAGCCGCGAAATGGGTGGCACGGGCCTTGGCTTGGCGATCACCAAACATATTATCAACCGTCATCGCGGCCGTTTGCACATCAGCAGCAATATCGGTCAAGGCTCTGAATTTACAGTTATTTTACCGACAGAAGCGGTCTATTAAGCCGCAATAAAAGACAACAAAACGCGCTGTCACATAACTTTTACATTACTGTCACAAAAGCTTGTCTCAAGACCCGTAGCTAGCAGCTATAAATCAAATCAGGAGACAGATGATGTCCTTCGCAAAACTTACAGTATCCGCTCTCGCACTTAGCGCTGTAGCAACCGCCGCAACAGCACGTGACCAAGTTCAGGTTGCTGGTTCTTCCACTGTTCTGCCATACGCCTCTATCGTTGCAGAAGCATTCGGTGAAAACTTCGACTTCCCAACGCCAGTTGTTGAATCCGGTGGCTCTTCCGCAGGTCTTAAGCGTTTCTGTGAAGGTGTTGGCGAAAACACCATCGACATCGCGAACGCATCCCGCAAAATCAAATCCAGCGAAATCGAAGCCTGTGCAGCCGCAGGTGTGACAGACATCGTTGAAGTGCGCATCGGTTATGACGGCATCGTTTTCGCATCCGAAAAAGGCGGCAACGAGTTTGCTTACACACAAACAGACTGGTTCCTTGCGCTGAGCGACGAAATCCTCGTTGACGGCAAAATGGTCGCGAACCCGAACAAAACATGGGCAGACGTGAACGCAAACTTCCCAGCGCAAGCGCTGCAAGCCTTCATCCCAGGAACAAAGCACGGCACACGTGAAGTGTTTGAGGACAAAGTGATCCTTGCGGGCTGTGAAGAAACAGGCGCGTTCGATGCGATCATGGACGCAAACGGCGGCGACAAGAAAGCGGCTGAAAAAGCGTGTATTTCTTTGCGCACAGACGGCGTTTCAGTCGACATCGACGGTGACTACACAGAAACGCTTGCGCGTATCGAAAGCAACAAAGACGGCATCGGCGTCTTCGGTCTGGCGTTCTACGAGAACAACACAGATAAGTTGCAAGTTGCGACAATGGCCGACATCGTTCCATCCACAGAAAGCATCGCGACTGGCGAATACCCTGTCTCCCGTCCGCTCTACTTCTACGTGAAGAAAGCGCACATCGGCGTGATCCCAGGCGTTAAAGAATTCGCTGAATTCTTCGTGGCAGAAGAAATCGCAGGCCCAGACGGCCCATTGGCGGAATACGGTCTGGTTGCAGATCCAGAGCTTGAAGCAACGCAAGAAGCGGTTGCTGACGAAGTTGTTCTGGGCGCAGACAGCTAAAAAACACTTGATCTGGCACAGGCTTTCCCCCAAGCCTGCGCCAGTTTTCACGTCTAGCAAGACACAACGACATTCAGATCGGAGCATCTATGTCCGCCTTCTGGCTCACCACATTTGTGTTGATATTGGCTGCGATCGGCGCCGTCCTAGGGCGCACCCGCGCTGTGGCAAGCGCTGATGGCAATGTGCGGCTTTTGCACTCGCTCCCCAAATACTACGGCGGCTTTGTCGCGCTCCTGACTATGGTCCCGGCTCTTACAGTCTTGGTGATCTGGTTGCTTTCACAACCCAGTTTTATTGAGCGCAGCACCGTCGATTTGATCCCGTCAGAGCTGAAGCCCGATGAGGGTTCTGTGTCCCTCGTGATGAGTGATGTACGCCGTATTTCCGATGGCTTGAACATCGCAGTAGAGCAGGGCGTTCTGACAAACGATCAAGCCAATGCGCCGATGGCGAATGTGCGTGAAACCTTGGGCGGCGTTGGTGTCGCGCTTGGCAATGAAGTGGCGCCAGAGGTTCTGATCGCCGCGCAAAGCTATCGCGCAAGCGATGCCGCCGGCAAATTCTGGCGCATGATCATCGTGCTTGGCCTTGCTGTGGCTTGCTTTGCTTTTGGCCTATTCAAAATCAACCCAGAGTTCCGCGCCCGCAATGCGGTTGAACGCGCCGTTCTGGCGCTGCTGATCACGGCGGCCTCCCTCGCGATCCTCACGACCATCGGCATTGTGCTCTCGATGGTGTTCGAGACGCGCAATTTCCTTGGGCTGCATTCTTGGAAAGACTTCTTCTTCGGCCTCAAATGGGCGCCGAACTTCCGCGGTGATAGTGAGTTATCAATTCTGCCGCTGCTTTGGGGTACGATGTATATCTCTGTCATTGCCCTGTTGGTCTCGGTCCCAATCGGCCTGTTCGCCGCGATCTACCTCAGTGAATATGCGGGCCCCAAAACACGTGGTCTCGCCAAGCCGTTGCTCGAAATTCTCGCGGGTATTCCAACGATTGTTTACGGTCTTTTTGCTTTGCTCACCGTTGGCCCACTGCTCCTGCGCACCTTTGGGCGCGACGGAATGCTCGGCGTCGAATGGATGAGCGGCGCAACAGCCGTACTGACTGCGGGCGTCGTCATGGGCATCATGCTGATCCCTTTCGTTTCCTCGCTCTCTGATGACATCATCAACGCCGTCCCACAAAGCTTGCGTGACGGATCGCTCGGCCTAGGAGCGACCAAGTCCGAAACCATCCGTCAGGTGGTCATTCCAGCCGCTTTGCCGGGTATCGTAGGCGCCATCCTTCTGGCCGCTTCCCGCGCGATTGGCGAGACGATGATCGTGGTGCTTGGGGCAGGGGCGATTGCCAAATTCTCGCTCAACCCACTCGAAGCGATGACAACGATCACCACAAGGATCGTCAGCCAACTTACAGGCGATGGCGACTTCGCCAGCCCTGAAACTCTTGTCGCCTTTGCGCTTGGTCTCACACTCTTTGTGCTAACCTTGGGCCTCAACATCCTCGCGCTCTATATCGTGCGCAAATATCGGGAACAGTACGAATGAGCGATACAACAACATCCTTGCTCACAGTCGATGCGCGCACCAAAAAGCGTAACGCTGCTGAACGCCGGTTCCGCCTCTATGGCCTAAGCGCGATTGGCGCAGGTCTGGCAATGCTCGCGCTTTTGTTGGTGACGATCATTGGCAATGGCACAGGCGCATTTCAGCAAACGTTCATCACATTGAATGTGCCGCTGCTGGAAGAGAAGCTCGATAAAAAGGGAACGCGCGACATTGAGAAGATCAAGAAGGTATCCACCTTCGGCTACACGCCCCTGATCAAACAAGCGATGGAAGATGTGTTGGCCGCCAACGGTCTGGAAAGCGATCTCAAAAGCAAGCAGTTAACGGGTCTTTTGTCCAAAAGCGCGGCTGCCGACATTCGCAACTACGTACTCAACGATCCGAGCCAGATTGGAGAAACAGCTGAGTTTACATTCCTCACCAACTCCCGTGTTGATGGCTATCTCAAGGGCCGTGTAACCCGTGAAAGCATCGCCGATGACAAGAACATCAACGCAGAACAGCTTGATTTGGTGGATGCCCTGGTTGAGGCTGGCGTGATCAAAAAACGCTTCAACCTTGACTTCATCACAGGCGCTGACGCATCCGATGCGCGCCCAGAGGCCGCTGGCATTGGCGTCGCGATGATGGGAAGCTTCTTCATGATGCTGGTGGTTCTCGCGCTGGCTTTGCCAATCGGCGTCGCGGCCTCGATCTACCTCGAAGAATTTGCGCCCAAGAACTGGATTACGGACATCATTGAGGTCAACATCGCCAACCTTGCGGCGGTTCCCTCTATCGTCTTCGGTATCTTGGGCCTCGCGGTCTTCATCAACTACATGCACTTGCCGCAATCTGCGCCGCTTGTCGGTGGTTTGGTTCTAACCCTGATGACACTTCCGACGATCATCATTTCAACGCGCGCCTCACTCAAATCCGTCCCGCCGAGCATCCGTGATGCCGCGCTTGGCGTCGGGGCGTCTAAGATGCAATCGGTGTTCCACCATGTTCTACCACTGGCCGCGCCCGGTATCCTGACAGGCACAATCATCGGCCTTGCGCAGGCATTGGGTGAAACCGCGCCTTTGCTGCTCGTCGGTATGATCGGCTTCATCGCCTCCAACGCGCCTGACAGTGTGGCGAGCGGCTTGCTTGATCCCAACTCTGCCATGCCTGCGCAAATCTACGAATGGGCCAAACGCGCCGACCCTGCGTTTTACGAGCGCGCATGGGGCGGGATCATCATCCTGCTGGTCTTCCTGATTACAATGAACACGATCGCCGTGATCCTGCGCCGCCGCTTTGAGCGCCGCTGGTAGGGCCGAGACAATGAAAGAGACGACGATGACAACGAGCAAAATCTCAGCCAAAGACGTTCAGGTGTATTACGGCGACAACCACGCCATCAAAGACGTGAATGTTGAAATCATGGACAAGACGGTCACCGCCTTTATCGGCCCGTCCGGTTGTGGCAAATCCACTTTCCTGCGCTGCTTGAACCGGATGAACGACACGATTGATATCTGCCGCGTTGAGGGCGACATTCTGATCGATGGCGAAGACATCTATGATCGCCGCGTTGACCCAGTCCAGCTGCGCGCCAAGGTCGGAATGGTGTTTCAAAAGCCCAATCCGTTCCCGAAATCGATCTTTGACAACGTGGCTTATGGCCCACGTATTCACGGGCTGTCCCGCTCCAAAGCGGACCTTGAAGAGATCGTTGAAAAGTCGCTTAAACGCGCGGCGATCTGGGATGAGGTGAAGGATCGTCTCCATGCTCCGGGCACGGGTCTATCTGGTGGTCAGCAACAGCGCCTGTGCATCGCGCGCGCTGTCGCCACAGAGCCCGAAGTTCTACTGATGGATGAGCCATGCTCAGCGCTTGATCCAATCGCGACCGCGCAGGTCGAAGAGCTCATCGACGAGCTGCGCCAAAGCTATGCGGTGGTGATCGTGACCCACTCCATGCAACAGGCGGCGCGTGTGTCTCAGAAAACAGCCTTCTTCCACCTCGGAAGCTTGGTCGAATACGGCGAAACAAACCAGATTTTCACCAAACCCAGCGATCCACGCACGGAAAGCTATATTACTGGACGGATTGGATAATCTCATGAGTAATCAACATATTTCCTCCGCCTTTGATCGCGATCTCGAAGCGATCCAAGCGCAGATCATGCAAATGGGTGGCATGGTTGAAGCCGCGATCCTGAACGCTGCAAAATCGCTCGAAACACGCGACACAGAACTCGCTGACAAGGTGCGCGCGGGCGACAAAGACATTGATAAATTGGAAGAGCAAATCAACGAGGCTGCTGCCCGCTTGATCGCTCTGCGCTCACCCACCGCGATCGATTTGCGCCTTGTCCTCTCGGTTATCAAGATCAGCGCCGCGCTGGAACGCATCGGCGATTACGCAAAGAACATGGCTAAACGGACATCCGTTCTGGCCCAGTTGCCAGAGGTATCAGGTTCGCAATCCTCGCTACGTCGCATGGCGCGCGAAGTGCAAGTCATGCTGAAAGATGTGCTGGATTCCTATATCCAACGGGACGCAGATCTCGCCATCAATGTGATCATGCGCGATGCGGATGTGGATCAAATGTATAACGCTTTGTTCCGTGAATTCCTGACGTTCATGATGGAAGATCCGACAAACATCACACCTTGTATGCACCTGCATTTCATCGCGAAAAACACCGAACGCATGGGCGATCTGGTGACAAATATCGCGGAGCAGGTCGTCTATCTCGTGACCGGCGAAGCACCGGAAGAGGACCGCATCAAGAGCGATATCTCTTCGACAGATTTGGCGGCGTCTAAGGTTTAAGATCATGAGCGCTACGCAACCTTGCAGCTTGCTGATTGAAGACGAACCCGCACAGCGCGAGGTGCTGTCCTACAATCTGGAATCAGAAAGCTACCGTGTGCTGCAAGCAGGCAGCGGCGACGAAGGATTGCTCATCGCGCGCGAAGAAATCCCTGATCTCATCGTGCTCGACTGGATGCTGCCAGGTGTCTCTGGCATTGAAGTCTGCCGTCAGATCAAGTCGCGTAACGAGACGAAAGATATCCCTGTGATCATGCTTTCTGCGCGCTCTGAGGAGGTCGACAAGGTACGCGGCCTTGAGACAGGCGCGGATGATTATGTGGTCAAACCCTATTCCGTCAAAGAGATGCTGGCGCGCGTGCGCACGCAGCTCCGCCGCACCCGCGCGGCAGCGGTCGGGGAGCAACTGGTGTTTGAAGACATCATTTTGGACGGCGAAACCCACAAAGTTACACGCTCTGGCGCTGAAATTAAACTTGGCCCGACGGAGTTCCGTTTGTTGAGCCATTTCATGGAAAAACCAGGCCGCGTCTGGCCGCGCGAGCAGCTCTTGGACCGCGTTTGGGGCAGGGACACCTATGTGGACACCCGCACCGTCGATGTGCATGTGGGCCGCTTGCGCAAAGCCTTGGCCAAACAGGGGGGCGAAGACCCCATCCGCACCGTGCGCGGCGCTGGATATGCATTGGGGTAGGTGTTGAAGGTCGGAGTGTTTTAACTTCAATTGTCAAGCTGACCCAATTCCATAAAGAGCGGTTTAGTGGACCTTCGAACAGATTGTAGCGCAGGTCGGATTTGAACCCGACACTGCCTAATCGTTGAAAACGTTTCACCTTCTATTTCTTTAATAACGTGTACCTTTCGGGATCTTCTTTCTCTACCGAAAACCCTTCTCGAAGATAAAACTTCAGAGCTGGATTTGTTGTCAAAACGCTGAGTCTGAGCGGTAGATCGTCGGGGCGAGCGTCATCGATCTGCCTGAGTACATCCGCACCAAACCCACGATTTTGAAAGTCTGGGCTGATATACAATTTGTCAATTTGCACGTAGTTCTCAAAGCGAGTTGTTGCAACACAACCAATAGCTTGGCTGTTCAGCTCTATAATTTGGTGCCCTGCAATATCGACAGTTTTCACTGTTGTCGAACGCAACCACTTACCCCAAAGAGCTATTGCGTATTCTTTCATGCAAACTTCTTCCACCCACAAGACAAATCTCCTATCAGGATCGGCGGCTTCTCTAAGGCGCAGGCCATTATTGCTCGCTTTTTCGTACTTTGGCGTCATTGATGTACTGCTAGTGAATGTTAAGTTAAGGGCTATCTTCAAGAGGCAACAAAGTCCGCATAGCGCACATCGATACATATTCACAAAGGAGGCTGGTCATGGATAGTCTAGAAATTCTAGGTTTTGTTTTCGATAGAAAAGCCGAGATGAACGTTTACTGGAATTTTTTCCTCGTGGTTTCAACAGCGATTATTGCAACGTTAGCGACAGGAAAAGAGTTCACGGACAGTTGGGCCTTAAAGGCTGTTCTAACTGTGGCATTCGCAATGTTTGTTGTCTCGAACATTTTTCCTATGCTGTCGATAATTGACCAGAGAGACGCCCTATTAGATTTGCTTGGGGAAAACTCGGAATTGTCTGTTGCCCTTATTGAAAGTCTTACGTGGTTGGATCGATGTAAGCTGATTGTGTTTCATTTGAGCGCTGACGTCTTGGTGGTACTCGGCATTTGGGTAGTGCCGTGGTCGCGAATTCGAGAGAAAGGTTAATTCGAAGAAACCAATTATTAGAAATCCGTATTGCGTTGCCAACCGAAGACTGGCTTGCTGTCTCAACGTGCGCCGCACTTAGAAGCTTCAATGTCGAGTTTGTCTGCGCAACAGACCTTGGCCGAAGGTATTATATTGGCAAGTGCAGGTTAAGAACGGTTGTTGAGCTTTCCGTAATAACGCCGCACCCAACACGAAACAGGGCGTTCCACAGTAACCCAATTTAGCGCGGCAATCCGTCTTCATCCTCGCTTTGCGTGGCGATCCAATCGCGAAATACTTGCAATGCGGCATTCGTGCCGCTGTCTTTCGGCCAAACCAGATAATATGCGCCCATTGAGCGCGTTGGCCCGTCATAGGCGGTCACGAGGCGGCCTGCCGCAAGCTCTTGCTCGGCGATGAAGTCGGGCAGGAGGGCGACGCCAAGCCCGTGGATCGCGGCTTGGGTGATCGTTGAGAACTGATCGAAACGCGTACCAGCGGTTTTAGGAGGCGGTGCACCGTGGGCCTCGAGCCAGGACCGCCATGCATCTGGGCGGGTTTGAATGTGGAGCAAAGGCAGGGCGCTAAGATCAGCCGCGCCTGTCATCGCGCGCCCGTTTTGAAAATTAGGACTGCAGACAGGGATCAACGTCTCCTCACGCAGCAACAGACTGTGACACCCGTCCCAATCACCCGCACCATATTGGATCGCCGCATCAAAGGGTTCGCTTTGAAAGGCGACGGGCGTCAAACGGGTGGACAGGTTCACCGTCACATCCGGATGCAGCGTCGCAAAATGGGCCAAGCGGGGCACCAGCCAGCGCATACCAAAGCTCGGCAAGATCGCGAGGCTCAACCCGCCAGCGCCCGGATGCAGATGCAAATGCATCGACGCGCGGGTGATTTGCTCAAGAGCCGCGCGAATGTCTTTAACGTATCGCTCACCCGCCTTATTCAGACGCACACGGCGCTTTTCACGGATAAACAGCTCGATCCCGAGTTGATCTTCAAGGACTTGCAGCTGTCGACTGACCGCGCTTTGGGTCAGGGCGAGTTCATCCGCAGCCGCCGTGGCCGTGCCAAGCCGATCAATCGCTTCAAGCGCCCGTAAGGAGGCCAAAGACGGGAGATACCGACGGGATGGGGATGCAGATAGCATATTCTAAAAACTCATGAAGTTACGACCTAGACTTGTTAGCTTTAAACACATCAATCGTCTATGTTTGTCGCAATCCATCGATACAATGAGGTCCAAAATGTCCGACAAACCTGCTCTTCGCGCCAAAGATCAACCTGATTTGAGCAGTTTTCAATGGGATGATCCGTTTCGTTTGAACGATCAACTTACAGAAGATGAGCGCATGATTGCTGATAGCGCACGCGCGTATGCTCAGGAAAAGCTGCAACCGCGCGTTTTGGAAGCGTTTCAGGACGAGAAAACCGACGCGGGTATCTTCCGTGAAATGGGTGACATGGGCCTGCTTGGCACCACAATCCCAGAAGAATACGGCGGTATCGGCGCAGGCTATGTGAGCTACGGCTTGGCCGCGCGTGAAGTGGAACGCGTGGACAGCGGCTATCGCTCTATGATGTCCGTTCAATCCTCCTTGGTGATGTATCCGATCTATGCTTATGGATCTGAAGAGCAACGCAAGAAATACCTGCCAAAGCTCGCGTCAGGCGAATGGATCGGCTGCTTTGGCCTGACTGAACCTGATGCTGGCTCTGATCCTGCCGGCATGAAAACACGCGCCGAGAAAACGGCGAATGGCTATAAAATCACCGGTTCCAAGATGTGGATTTCCAACAGTCCGATTGCCGACGTCTTTGTCGTTTGGGCAAAGTCCGAAGAGCATGGCGGCAAGATCCGTGGTTTCGTGCTTGAGAAAGGCATGAAAGGTCTAAGCGCGCCGAAGGTTGGCAACAAGCTGAGCCTCAGAGCTTCCATCACAGGTGAAATCGTCATGGACAGCGTTGAGGTCGGCGAGGATGCGTTGCTGCCGCATGTCCAAGGCCTCAAAGGCCCGTTCGGTTGTTTGAACCGTGCGCGCTATGGCATCAGCTGGGGCGCGATGGGCGCGGCGGAATTCTGCTGGCATGCGTCGCGTCAATATGGGCTGGATCGCAAACAGTTCGGCAAGCCTTTAGCGCAAACGCAGCTGTTCCAGAAAAAGCTGGCAGATATGCAGACTGAGATCGCGCTGGGGCTGCAAGCCAGCTTGCAAGTGGGCCGTTTGATGGATCAGGCAAATGCGGCGCCTGAAATGATCTCGATCGTGAAACGCAACAACTGCGGTAAAGCGCTCGACGTGGCGCGTATGTCGCGCGACATGCACGGGGGCAACGGCATCTCAGCCGAGTTCCACGTCATCCGCCACATGGTCAACTTGGAAACCGTAAACACCTATGAAGGAACGCACGATGTTCATGCGTTGATCCTTGGTCGGGCTCAAACGGGTCTTCAAGCATTCTTTTGATTTGCAGGCGGCCCAATAGGGCCGCCAACCCAAACGTTCAGCGCACATTAACAACAATCAGCATTCCTTTGTTTTAAAAGCGTAAAGTTAGATCATAGGGCGCGTACTAACTCAACATGCGTATTACGCATAATCGGTATTATGTAACTTTATCATTTAGCCATGAGCAACCTAAGTGATGCGCGCACCTGTTAAACGCCACATCGCAAAACCACAGTGAAAAACACGTCAAAACTCCAAAAATCGTATTACGTTAAGACGTTTAGGCAATTCGCTACTGGACATGTCTCACCTTGATGGGCGAAACTAAGCGCCTATCATAGGCGATCTCATTCATGCGTGTACTTATACTAAATGGACCCAACCTAAACTTGCTCGGCACACGCCAGCCAGAGGTCTACGGCAGTACAACTCTCAGCGATATCGAAGCCATGTGCCGCGCACATGCGCCAAACGCTGACATCACGTTCGAGCAATCGAACCATGAAGGTGTGATGATTGATACGATCCACAGCGCGAAAGCGACACAAGATGGGATCATTCTGAACGCTGGCGCTTATACCCACACATCTGTCGCGCTTCATGATGCGCTGGCCTCTGTTGAACTGCCCTGCGTTGAAGTTCACCTCAGCAACATTCATGCACGCGAAGCCTTTCGCCATCATTCCTACATTGCACCTGTCGCCCTTGGACAGATCGCCGGTTTTGGCGCGCAAAGCTACACGCTCGCGCTGGACGCTCTGCAATCGCATGTGAAGGCAACAACATGAGCAGTTTGAGAGAATATCTGGAAAAGCTGACATCCGCGCCGACGGCCGAAGCTTTGTGGAAATTGCATTGCGAGAAAATGGCCGAGTTCGGGTTTGATCGCATTATCTATGGTTTCACTCATTTCATGTCCGAACATTCGATGGGTGATCCAGAAGATTTCGTTCTGCTGACAAACCAAGACCCGGACTACATGAAGGAATTCATGGGCAAGCAGCTCTACCGCAAAGCGCCAATGGTGCGTTGGGCACTGAACAATGTCGGTGCGCGCAGCTGGGGTCACATTGGCGAGGAAATGGCGCGTGGCACGCTGACAGACGCGGAAAAGCAGGTTTTGGAAATGAACCATGCCTTTGGCGTCGTGGCCGGGTATTCGATTAGCTTCAAAGCGATCACCTCCCGCTCCAAAGGCGCGATTGCGCTGACGGCACGCAAAGGAATGACCCAAGCGGATGCAGATGCGGTTTGGGAAGAACATGGTGACGACATCATTTTGATGAACAACGTCGCGCATTTGAAAATCGTCACCCTACCCCATCAAAGCAATGGCCGCTCCTTAACCAGTCGCCAACGCGAAGCTTTGGAATGGGTTGGCGATGGGAAAACGACCCAAGACATTGCTATGTTGATGGGCTTGCGAGCGGCCACAGTGGAAAAACACTTGCGCCTTGCGCGTGAAGTGTTGAGTGTGGAAACGACTGCACAGGCGGTGTTAAAAGCGTCCTTCCAGAATCAAATGTTCATTGTTGACGGCATAGGCAGTGCCTAAACTTTAATCACTGCGCACTAAGCCTGAATCGATTTTCTTCAGTTTTTGTTAAATAAGTCCACAAAACACCTGTTTTGACGTCAAAACCCACCGGTAGCTCGTTAATTTTGCGTTAATCGCTAGATGGTATGGAATACTTTACTTTTGGTCAGCCTCGCTTTGACGCATAAATAACGTGTTCCGTGAGTGGTGGCTTTAGCCTAGGAACTTAAAGAAAGTTACCCTTGTGATTACAAGGCTCTACCTTTCTATGCTGGAGAAATCCAGCTGTCGGTTAAGGCGGTGTATTGTCCGCCGTCTGACCGGCGACCCCATATTGTTGGCCTACCTCATCCCCAATGTTCGGGCTGGCGATAGATTAATGGCGGCGCATCCTGATTTTAGGATGCGTCGTCTTTTTTTGTGTGGCTTACTCGCAAAGGTGACTTTCGAAATTGCGAGCCGTCTTACAGCACGTTCAAAATATGACGCGCAAGCTGCAGCCGATGTCTCGGATCGTCACCATCTTGCAAGGCCCAAGCCGCAGAAATGTTGGCATGAACGAACCCCCACTTCAGAATCCGGCTTTGGCAAAGATCCAACTCTTTTGAGAAAAACTGCGCGAGGTGCAAAGGTCGGTCGCGATCTAGAAAAAGGTCAGGTTGCCCAATCGGATTGCCAAAAATGTTCGAAACGTCATAGGCGCGATCCCCCCAAACCCCTTGCGGATCAATGCACACCCATGTGGGTCTACCGCCACGGTTGGTTTGCAGAATATTGCCGTGGTGCAGATCGCCATGAAGCAGCAATGCGTCTGAAGTGCTCGACAGTAGGGCCTGGCTGATCTCCTCCGCGCGCTTGAACAACCCACGTGTCTCGACGTCCGCGGCCAGCGACGCAACCTCCGTCAACACCGCGCATCGCTGTTCCAATGTCGGTAGCGCGTCAGGGGGATCACCTTGGTTTCGATGCAAAGCACGAACCACTTCGCCAATAATTGGCAGCGCGGCGGCATCCCCTGCCCCCGTTTCGGCTGCGAATGTATCAAGCTGACCACCAGCGCAATGCTCCATCAACAGCGCTGTTTCCGAAGCTTCATAAACCTCAACAGCTCCATTGCCAGAGAACGCGCGCAGCGTCGAAGCCGCCAAGCTTTCTTCGCGCTGTCCGATATCAGACAAACATTTGAGAACCGCAAAACTGCCATCGACGCGCGTCACCCGTAGGATCGCGCCCATATTCGTCACTGTAATAAGCATCGGATCGGTGAGCGACCAGCTTTTTAAACATTGCGAAATCGAAGGAGCGAGCTCGAGGTGTTCCCAAGTGTTAATAGTTTTCTCTGTCATTCTACGACAGAGAAATTCTGAAAAGGCAGGTCTCGTGCCCGCCTAGTGCAGGCTCAGCAATATATGTCTTCAGCAAGACACCATCAGCCTTTTCAATCACACGAATGGAGGCCGGATTTTCGGGACTTGCCGTGATTTCCACATATCTTAACCCTTGAGCCTTGGCCTCTGGAAGGATCGCTTTCAGTGCTGCAGTGGCCAAGCCTTCCCCGCGCCTTGCAGTTAGAACACTATAGCCAATATGCCCAGAGCATGTGACTGGAAGCGCTTCTGTGCCCTTTTGCCACCTTAGGCTAATGTGGCCACAAAAACCTCGATCCCAAATCCACCGTCGAATGCTTGGTAAACGTTCAACCTGCGATCCGTCAGGCAATATCACTGGACCCGCTTTGGCGAGAGGATCATCCAAAGAAGACACAAAAGCATGTGGGTCCGCTTCGATCTTAATAAGCTGTTCTTGTGCGGCTTCTGCTCTCAAATTGTCGGGGGACCACCCTTGTTTTAGGGCATCGATGTACTCGGGGAGCAGATCAAGTTGTGGCTTAAGGAGTTCCATTGTGAGCCTTAACAATTGAATTTGTTTGGAATGCTCACCTTTAGCGACACATTTAGCAAGTCCGTATCGCAAGTCTCTAAAACACAAAAAAAGCGCCGCATGAAAACATGCGACGCTCCTTAGTACTTAGAAGGATGAAAGGCCTTAGCCCTTCATTGTTTTCGCAACTTCTGCTGCGAAATCTTCTTCTACTTTTTCGATGCCTTCGCCAACTTCGAGGCGTGCAAAACCTGTGACTTCAACGCCTGCTTCTTTGGCTGCTTCCGCAACCGTCAGATCAGGGTTAACAACGAATGCTTGACCCAAAAGCGTGCTCTCCGCGAGCCACTTTTTCATACGGCCAACGATCATCTTTTCAATCACTTGCTCAGGCTTGCCGGACTCGCGTGCGATGTCCATCTGAACGTTCTTTTCTTTTTCAACAACTGCTGGGTCGAGGTCAGCCTCGGACAGAGCTGCCGGGTTTGCCGCCGCGATGTGCATCGCAACCTGCTTACCGAACGCTTCATTGTCGCCAGAAAGCGCAACCAGAACACCGATTTTGCCCATGCCAGCTGTCGCCGCGTTGTGAACGTAAGACACAACAGTTGTGCCTTCGACAACGGACATACGACGCAGGGACATGTTCTCGCCGATTGTCGCGATTTTGTCTGTCAGGACTTCAGAAACAGGCTTGCCGCCCATGTCTGCTGCCGCAAGACCTGCAACGTCGGATACGCCCAAAGCAACAGTCGCGATACCGCCAACCATTTCTTGGAATTCTGCGTTTTTGCCGACAAAGTCAGTTTCAGAGTTCACTTCAACCGCAACACCTTTGCCGCCGTTAACCGCAACTGCAACAAGACCTTCAGCCGCTGTACGACCCGATTTCTTTGCCGCTTTCGCGAGGCCCTTGGTGCGCAGCCAATCGATTGCTGCTTCCATGTCGCCGTTTGTCTCTGTGAGCGCCTTTTTGGCGTCCATCATGCCTGCGCCGGATGTGTCGCGCAGTTCTTTCACCATGGCTGCTGTGATTGCCATTTGGAATCTCCTTAAAATACGGATTAACGAGGGCGGGCTACCCTGCCCTCGTAAAAGATGCGTGACTTAGCTTGCTGCTGGAGCGTCTGCTGCTGCTTCTTCTGCAACAACTTCTTCAACAGGTGCTTCTTCCATCGCGCCAAGATCAACGCCGGCTGCGCCAAGCTGAGCGGACATGCCGTCAAGCGCTGCGCGTGCTGCGAGATCACAGTAAAGAGCGATTGCGCGTGCCGCATCGTCGTTACCTGGAATGATGTAGTCGATGCCGTCTGGGGAGCAGTTCGTATCAACGATCGCAACAACAGGGATACCCAGTTTGTTTGCTTCCGCGATTGCGAGTGCTTCTTTTTTCACGTCGATGACGAAGATAAGATCAGGTGTGCCACCCATCTCGCGGATACCGCCGAGAGAGGCTTGAAGCTTCGCTTGATCGCGCTCCATGCCGAGGCGTTCTTTCTTTGTCAGACCTTCAAAGCCTGTTTCGAACTTCTCATCGATGGACTTCAAACGGTTGATAGACTGAGAAACTGTTTTCCAGTTTGTCAGCGTGCCGCCGAGCCAACGGTGGTTCATGTAATACTGTGCACACTGCTCAGCTGCGTTCGCGATTGGTGTCGCCGCTTGACGCTTTGTACCAACGAACAGAACACGGCCGCCTTTAGCAACGGTGTCACGGATCGCGTTCAACGCTGCGTCGAGCATTGGAACGGTTTGTGTCAGGTCCATGATGTGGATGCCATTACGTGAGCCGTAGATGAACGGGCCCATACGTGGGTTCCAACGCTGTGTTTGGTGGCCGAAGTGTACGCCTGCTTCAAGCAGTTGGCGCATGGTGAACTCTGGAAGAGCCATGTCGTTTTCCTTTTCCGGTTTCGCCTCGGTGGGGGCATGAACGGATGTTCAAACCGGCGGACATTTGAGGATTTCTCCCCCAAAGGCCCAACCCCACCTGCGGGATTTAATAGCGCGCTCTTAAACCGACGCGCCGGTATTGGCAAGCAGTTTAACGCGATGCATTCAAACGTAGGATCGCTTCTCCGTTTGCACCATCGTCAATACGCGCAATTGCGCTTGTTTCATCGTAGGTTGCGCCGCCAAACAAGCCACGCGCCGTTACGGTCTGATTTCCTGAATTCAGGTCAGCCGCGCCAACAAAACCGGTCACGCGCCCTGTAGAGGTGCCGTTTGAAGCATATTCATTGCCATTGATTGCAAGGTTGGTAATTCTGATCTGACCGGCATCATTGTATGCACGACCGCCGATTTCACCGTCAGGATTGCTCATTGTAATAGCAACGGTGCCACCGGCGAAATTCGCTGTGACAGAGGCATCCATCGTACCGTTGAAAGCCTGCCCAGACGGACCATCGACATACACCACATCGCCCGTGCCGCTATAAGCTGCGCCGCCGCCCATTGGAATCACCGCTGGATCCGTTGGTGACGTCACAGTCAAAGCGTCTCCGCCTGAGAGGATATTACCTGTATAAGCAGTGCCATTGCTGGCGACGTTATAGGAATTGCCGCCGGTCGTGACTTGCTCGGTTGTATTGTTATAAACGCCTGCTTGAGACCCAATCGTGCCCGTGGAGCTGTCAAAGGTAAGAATCTGAACGGCGCTTATCGTCGAAACGCCTGTTAGACCTGTTGGTGTTGCCGCGCCTGGATTTCCGATCGTTGTATTCGGTGCGCTTACGCCGCCAGCAGATGTCGGGAAGAGTGAATTTTGAAAACCGACTTGTGCAACCGTGCCTGTTCCGGTCGCGCGCGTGACGTTATCCCCCTCGTTTTCCACAAAGCCAGAACTCGTGGTCTCAGGCGGATCTTCAGGTTCCATATTGCCGTCTACTGTCTCACTGCCGCAGGCAGCAAGAGTAAGCAAACCAATCAAAACGAGGGACTGTGACCGCAATTTCACTCTATCGGCAGAAACAAACATTTAGGAACTCACTTTGCTGGGTAGCACTTTGAAAAAGTCGAAAGGCGATTACGTCAAATAAACTCAAAAACGTCTGAGAAATTGGCATTCAGTAACTCTGCCTCGGTCACATCAATCAGCAAAATATGTAGATTGAAGTAATCAAAAAGCACACCGTCTGCTTTATCGCTCAGATAAGTCGATAAGTTGTTTTCAATTCGGTTTTCGCCATAAGTGCTGACGCCAGAAATTTCGATTTTATCGACACCAACCTCGAAATCCCGAGTAGCTTGGCCAATCAGATCATCGATTGTCGTTCGATCCGAACTGATTGCATTGTAAAGTTGATTTTCATCCAATCGCCCGATCACATCGGGACCCAGATTAACCCCTTCGAAGGTTCGACTGTCATTATAATCGAAACGGAAGACGTCACTGTCCCCGCCCCCTTGAAGGAAGTCACTCCCATGACCGCCGACTAACGTGTCATTGCCAGAAATAAACTGGGAACTGCGATCGCCAATAAGGACGTCATTGCCAAACCCGCCGTCGGCATAGTCATCACCAAACCCACCAGAATAATAATCATCAATCGTCAAGTCGGTATTGCTAAAGGTACCGGCCTCTAGAATGCCGCCTAGATCTACAAAAGTGTTCTCGCCATGGCTCGTAATGACGGTGTCACTGCCATAGCCCCCGTCCACCGAGACATCACTCACACCGACAATGAAATCATCTCCGTCCCAGCCATAGAGCGTATCCGCGCCGCCATTTCCAAAGAGAAAATCAGACAGTTCGGTGCCATGCATTTGCTCAGTTGCCGCGGTGCCAACTTGCTTAACAATCATCAAATCTGGGTTAAAACTTGTCTCAAACCCCTGTGATCCATAGAGAAATTGGATCGCTTCGATATCAGCATCGCCCAGTTCCGTCGGATTTTCGCCAAGGGTGTAGGATAGAACGCTCGTGTCGGTATTGTCGTGGTCCTCGTCGATGACGTGATCACCCTCAAAGGTATGTTCAAGCCCAAGGGCATGGCCGATTTCGTGCAGTAGCACTGTAAAAGACACTTGATCCGGATCAAGCAGAGGCGCAGAGCGTCCGCCATAAAGGTTCGCGTTTAAATAAACGTCCCCCATATAACCGTAATGGCCAAAATCGCTATCGCCTGTGTACAACAGCCGGTCCCCGTCAGAATTCGTAAACGGATAAGGCAGATAGGCGAAACCAGCAGCGATAAAATCGCCGAAGTCCATCGCACTTTCGCTGACCATGTTAAAGCCAATTTGACCACCTTCATCCAATTCAAGAAAGGTCAGCCCGCTGACTTCTTCCCAAGCATCTAGGGCGGTCCGAATGTTGGCTTCATGCCGATCGTTGAAAGCAGTAAAAGTCGCTGGCGTAAACGTGTCATATTCAGGACGTCTATCGTTAAATGAATAGGTCACGACCATGGGAACGCCGGTCATTAAAGCGGTGTTCCACCGGGACAATTCATCTTCAGTCAAAATACTTTGCGCGTCATCTGAAATCGGCATACTCGTACTCACTTTACCAATAATTACGTTCGATAGAGCCGTGTTAAGAGCGCCTACGATTTGAATAACTTACAAAAGACCAAAGTAATTATAGATAGTCAATATAACCGCAATGCGATTTCGCCCTTTAGACATTACAATTTGCAGTAGTGCGCTATTGAACCTGCAATTTCGCCTCTCGCGCAGCACGCAAACGGGCAAAGTCATCGCCAGCGTGGTAAGATGAACGCGTCAATGGCGTTGCAGATACCATCAAAAAGCCTTTGCCCCACGCTGCTTTTTCATAGGTTTTGAACTCTTCAGGATCGACAAAGCGATCAACCGCATGGTGTTTCGGCGTGGGCTGCAAATATTGTCCGATTGTGATGAAATCGATATCAGCCGCGCGCATATCTTCCATGACTTGAACGACAGACTGCTTGTCTTCGCCAAGACCCACCATAATGCCGGATTTGGTAAAGATGCTTGGGTCCAGTTCTTTCACGCGCTGCAAAAGGCGCAAGGAATGGAAATAGCGCGCACCCGGGCGCACTTCAGGATAAAGGCCAGGCACTGTTTCAAGGTTGTGGTTAAAGACGTCTGGACGCGCGTCTACAACAACTTCCAAAGCACTGTCATCACAGCGAATGAAATCAGGTGTCAGAATTTCGATTGTAGTATCAGGGCTGCGGTGACGCACCGCGCGGATGGTTTGCGCGAAATGCTCCGCGCCGCCATCTTCGATATCATCGCGATCAACAGAGGTAATCACAACATGCTTCAGACCAAGCTTGGACACTGCATCCGCCACGCGGCCCGGTTCGAACACATCCAGTGCTTCA
>NZ_JBDWVM010000127.1:0-6873 GCF_039984035.1 Planktotalea sp.
TCACAGGTACTGGACCTGTCAGCATGATCGTCGGATCGGTGCCGATTTTCGCGGTTGCGCGGATGCGCGCGCGTGGCTTGAGGCCATGCTTCTCGCCGAACTCTTTGTTGCCGATCAGAACCGCTGCTGCACCATCAACGATACCAGAGGAGTTACCCGCGTGGTGGATGTGGTTGATCTTTTCTAGATGCGGGTACTTCATCAAAGCGACCTTGTCGAAACCGGGCATCACTTCGCCCATAGCTTGGAAGGCTGGGTTCAGCGAGCCAAGGCTCTGCATGTCGGTTTGAGGGCGCATGTATTCGTCGTGATCAAGGATCGGCAGACCGTTTTGATCTTTGATGCCAATGACAGAATTCGCGAAACGACCTTCATCCCATGCGACTTTGGCACGGCGCTGGGATTCAACGGCCAATGCATCGGCCTCATCACGGCTGAAACCATACTCGGTCGCGATGATGTCTGCAGAAATACCCTGTGGAACAAAATACTGCTCCATCGCGATGGAAGGATCTACCGCAATCGCGGCGCCGTCGCTGCCCATAGCAACGCGGCCCATCATTTCAACGCCGCCCGCGATATAGGCTTGGCCTGCGCCGCCTTTGACTTGGTTCGCCGCAAGGTTCACAGCTTCCATGCCAGAGGCACAGAAACGGTTGATCGCGAGACCCGGAATACGTTCGTCCAGATCAGAGGCCAGCACCGCAGAGCGCGCGAGGCAGCCACCTTGCTCCATCACTTGCGTGACGTTGCCCCAGATCACATCCTCAACGGCGTGGCCTTCAAGGTTGTTACGCTCTTTAACAGCGTTCAGCGTTTGTGCGGACAGATTTAGCGCCGTGACTTCGTGCAAGGAGCCATCCTTGCGACCCTTACCGCGCGGTGTGCGCAGGGCGTCATAAATATAAGCTTCGGTCATTGTGGGGTCTCCTTTAAGCGCGGTCAGCTGGGCTGCCGGGCATCAAATCGTAAGGGTGTTTCCAGCCTGGCGTTTGCTCAATGCGTGTGAGCCAAGCGTCGATATGGGGCCAGTCCGCGCGGTCGAAACCGAAGGGCTCTGGGTAAAACAGGTAGCCGCAGCATGAAATATCCGCGACGGTAATGCCCGTTCCTACGATCCAATCGCGGTTTGCGAGGTGGTCGTTCAGAACAGCATAGGCGGCTTTGAGGCGGCCTTGATTGAAGGCGATGACTTCGGCGGGGCGCTTGTCCTCAGGGATGAAGTTCATCAGGAAACGGGTCGGGCCAGCGACAGAGCTGAGCTTGTGGTTGTCCCAAAGCACCCAGCGTAGGATTTCGCGGCGTTCCTCTGGCGTTGCGCCTGTGAGTTTACCGGACAGATGCACAACGTAGTCCTGAATCGCGCCGGATTGCGTGATGGAATAATCATGCTCAGTGTCAACGAATGCAGGCACTTCGCCCATAGCATTCACGTTGGATTTATATTCATCCGAGCGCGCTTCGCCGCCGAAGAAGTCAACGTAGACGGGCTCCCAGTCGAGGCCGGCAAGTTCTAACGAAAGGGCGGCCTTGTATGCGTTTCCGCTTTCTCCGAAGCAATAGAGCTTAAGTGTCATCCGTTGTGTCCTTTTACAGTGTTGAGCCGGGGGTTTCACACCCCCGGACCCCCGTGAAGTTTATCTGGAAAGATGAAGTGAACCTTCACGTCCCATTAAGGTTAATGCCCTAGAAAAAGCAGTGCATGGCAGACGGAAGCGTTGAGCCATGTGAAAGGTGAAGCTCCATCGCCCTGCGCAGGTGCCGCCTAGCGAGACTGCGAGGCGGGCGATGGGGTCCATGTCTTGGGCTTCATCTTTCAAAATAAACTTCTCCCGGAGGGCCGTTGTCAACTTGGCCTGTCGTCTTATTTGAAGCTGCGAGCGATCAACTCTTTCATGATTTCATTGGTGCCGCCGTAAATCCGCTGCACACGCGCATCTGTCCACATTTCTGCCACCGCATATTCCTGCATGAAGCCATAGCCGCCGTGCAGTTGCAGGCATTCATCGAGCACTTCACCTTGTGTATCCGTCAACCAGTATTTTGCCATCGCGGCTTTCTCGACGGTGAGCTTGCCCTCGAGGTGTTCAGAGATGCATTCATCCAAGAACGCGCGCGCGACAGCGGTTTTGGTTTTGCATTCGGCCAATTTGAAACGCGTGTTCTGGAATTGCATGATCGGCCCGCCAAAAGCTTGGCGTTCTTTGCAGTATTCAATCGTGCGCTCTACAGCGCCTTCCATTGCGCCAACCGCGCCGCAGCCAATGATGAGCCGCTCTTGTGCGAGCTGTTGCATCATCTGATAGAAGCCTTGGTTCTCGTCGCCGCCAAGGATGTTTTCTGGCGGGATTTCCACATTGTCGAAGAACAGCTCGGACGTATCCGCTGCATGCGCGCCGATCTTGTCGAGGTTGCGACCCCGTGCAAAACCGTCTGCGCCGTCAGTTTCCACAACAACAAGGGACGTCCCCTTGGAGCCTTCTGCAGGATTTGTTTTCGCGGCAACAATGATCAGATTGGCGTGTTGACCATTGGTGATGAATGTCTTTTGGCCATTCAGTTTGTAGGAATTGCCATCTTTGATTGCGCGAGTTTTGATCGCTTGCACGTCAGAACCGCCAGAAGGTTCCGTCATCGCCAAGGCGCCGACAAGTTCGCCAGAGACCATTTTGGGCAACCAGCGCTTCTTTTGCTCTTCGGTGCCACAGGCCAGAATGTAGTGCGCGACGATGCCAGAGTGGATGCCGTGACCCCAGCTCGCGAGGTTCGCACGGGAGGCTTCGATCAGGATCGTGGCTTCATGACCGAAATCACCGCCAACACCACCGTATTCCTCTGGAATAGAAGGGCAGAGCAAGCCAAGTTCGCCCGCTTCGGCCCAGGTCGTGCGATCCATCTCGCCCTGTTTGCGCCATTTGTCGAACTGAGGCGCCCACTCTGTATTGATAAAGCTGGCTGTCATCTCAGCGAGCATCGCGTGCTCGTCGGTCATCCATTTGCTCATAGTAATCTCCCGTTTACTAATCGGCTTATCGCTTGCGCGCCTCTAGCTCTGAATTGAAAAGCCTAAGGCGATGCAGCAGATTTTCATTGTCCGTCACGCTATCGAAGTTCTCAAATAGAAAAGACAGCGCTTCACCCTCGTCTAACCCGGCCTCTGATGCAAACCGCTTTAGACGGCGATACCCGTCTTCAGTCATTGCAGCAGAAAAGCGACGGGTCAGGCGAAATCGTTTCGGCAAAGCGTGTCCTTTAGTAAGGTGCGTGGTTTCCCACGCACCCTGATCTTAGAAATTGGCGGCGTCCAGCGCCATGACTGTATCCGCTCCGCTTTGGATGCGAGTTAGGTGCATCGTCGTCGCGGGCAGGCGGCGTGCCATATAGTAACGTCCTGTTGTGAGCTTCGTCTCGTAGAACGTTTCGTCAGAAGTGCCAGCAGCCAATGCATCCAGCGATGCTTTGCCCATCTGTGCCCACATCAAGCCTAGGCACACATGACCGAACATGTGCATGAAGTCATAAGAGCCAGAGAGCGCGTTGTTCGGGTTCTTCATGCCGTTTTGCATGAAATACATGCCCGCAGCTTGCAGATCTTTGCTCGCAGCTTTCAGTGGCTCAAGGAAGTCTGCGTCAAAGGCTTCATCCTGACCAGAGTTGTCTTTGATGTAGTTTTTGACCAGATCAAAGAACGCCATCACGTGTTTGCCGCCATCTTGCGCCAGTTTACGACCAACGAGGTCAAGCGCCTGAACGCCATTCGCGCCTTCATAGATCATCGCAATACGAGCATCGCGTGTGAATTGGGACATGCCCCACTCTTCGATATAGCCGTGGCCGCCGTAAATCTGCTGGGCTTGAACCGTCATGTCATAGCCCTCATCGGTGAGGAAGCCTTTGATGACGGGCGTGAGCAGGGAAACAAGGCCATCTGCGTCTTTGTCACCTTTGCGGTGTGCCGCATCGATCATTGTTGCGCCCCACAGGCAGAATGCGCGCGCGCCTTCGACGAAGCTTTTCTGGTCCATCAAGCTGCGGCGGATATCCGGGTGCACGATCAGCGGGTCAGCTGGGCCATCTGGGTTCTTTGCGCCTGTGACGTCGCGACCTTGCAGGCGGTCCTTGGCGTAGTCCAATGCGTTCTGATAGGCTGCGTCCGCTTGGGACAGGCCTTGCATGCCAACGCCCAAACGCGCCTCGTTCATCATTGTGAACATGGCGCGCATGCCTTTGTGCTCTTCGCCAAGCAGGTAGCCGGTTGCCTCGTCATAGTTCATCACGCAGGTGGAGTTGCCGTGGATGCCCATCTTCTCTTCGATAGAACCAACGGATGCGCCGTTGCGCGAACCGAGCGATCCATCGTCATTCACATTGAATTTTGGAACGATGAAGAGCGACACACCTTTGATGCCTTCTGGACCACCTTCGATCTTGGCGAGAACCAAGTGAATGATGTTATCGGCCATGTCATGCTCACCAGAAGAGATGAAAATCTTCTGGCCTGTGATCTTGTAAGACCCATTATCTTGTGGCGCAGCTTTTGTGCGCATTAGGCCTAGATCGGTGCCGCAGTGAGGCTCGGTCAGGTTCATCGTGCCTGTCCACTCACATGAGACCATGTTTGGGAGATACTTGTCTTTTTGCTCGTCCGTGCCGTGCGCAAGGATGGCAGAGGCCGCACCGTGGGTAAGGCCTTGATACATTGTGAACGCTTGGTTGGAGGCTGAGAACATCTCGCCAACAGCCGTCCCCATCAGGTAGGGCATGTTCTGTCCGCCGTACTGCTCTGGCATGTCCAGACCGGGCCAACCGCCTTCTTTGACTTGCTCAAACGCTGCCTTAAAGCCCGTTGGCGTACGCACAACGCCGTTTTCCAAAGTACAGCCTTCTTTATCGCCAACCACGTTTAGCGGCGCGAGGACGTCTGAGGAAATTTTGCCCGCTTCTTCAAGAACTGCCGACGTGAAATCAGGCTCGAGTTCGTCATAGCCTGGGATGTCACTTTCATGCGCTTTTAGAACGTCATGAATGACAAAATGCATGTCTTTGGTCGGAGCTGTATAACGGGGCATAGGCCAATCCTTAATTCGAGTTCACTCTGTTCTGCTCAAGTCAGTTGACCCAAGCGTGCGATAAGTGGCCGAATTAACCGGCCGCTTTTGCAGTTTGATTAATGGAGGACGCGACTTTGTGTCCCCATTTGATTTGTTCACGAAGATCTTCGATTGCACTTTCCAGCTCGTCACGTTGGCTCTCGAGATCGGCGAGGCGATCTTTGGCGATTTCCAAGGTACGATTGATCTGTGTCTGCTGTTGATCGTCGATATGGTATAGGTCGAGAAGTTGACGAATTTCTTCGAGGCTGAAGCCGAAACGCTTGCCACGCAAAATCAACTTGAGACGCGCACGGTCACGCATCGTAAAGAGCCGCTTTTGCCCTTCACGCTGTGGAAACAGCAATTCTTTGGATTCGTAAAATCGCAGCGTTCGCGGCGTTACGTCAAAAGCATCGCACATTTCACGGATCGTCATAAATTTATCAGTTCGTTGCATCTTCATACTCACAAAATGGTTCGGTGCCGAACGCATGGAGTTCTCGAGTCAACGATACAACGATTTTTTAGGCTTACGTAAGTGGTACGCTACGTCAATTCTAAGTTTACGTAACTTCCGCAAAGGTCAGCCTTGGGTGCGCGCAATTTATTAACGGGGAGGAATTTTGAGAAAACGTCAGATATGCAACTTTCCTCAATCCAAAGCGCATTGGATTCGAATCATTTGAGCCGTTCGATGGTATGATCGCGGCGTTCGCGCAGCTCGCGAATAGCTTCTTCAAGCTGTGTCTGCTGCTCTTCCAAATCTTTCAGTTGACGATCTGCCATCTCCACGAAGGCTTCCATCTGGGCTGTTGTGCCCTCGTTCTCGTAAATCTTCAGCCATTGGCGAATCTCTTCGAGTTTGATCCCGTAGCGTCGTCCACGCAGAATCAGAGTCATGCGGGCGCATTCTCGTGTGCTGTAAAAGCGTGAGCGGCCTTCGCGTTCCGGCTGCAAAAGCTCGATATATTCATAATACCTGAGCGTACGTGGCGTCACGTCGAAGCGTGCACACATTTCTTTGAAGGTTAGTAGCTTTTCGCTCATATTATTTTTCTCCTACGCTTAGGTTAGGACTGTCGTTGTCGGAGAGCAACCAACCATAGCTCTTGCCCTGCCGATCAGTTCGATCTCATAAGGGTATTACGTGAACGAGGAAATATAAATGGCATCTCAAAAGTTATTAAACGCTCGGAAGTTCATACAGGCGATCCCGCATGCTGAGGCCTTAGGCATGACACTGACGGAAATCGAAGACGGTACTGCTGAGATCACAATGCCGTATAATCCGCAGTTGGTGGGCGATCCCGAAACGGGCGTTATTCACGGCGGCGCGGTGTCTGCGCTCATGGATACCTGTTGCGGCGCTGCTGTTATGAGCCACCCGAAAGCAGGGGCTGGCACGGCGACGATCGATTTGCGTATTGATTACATGCGCGCGGCGACCCCAGGACAAAGCATTCGCGCTGCGGCGGAGTGTTACCATGTCACGCGCTCCGTTGCTTTTGTGCGCGCGCATACGTTTGATGACGGCGAACACCCTGTCGCAACCGCGACTGGCACATTCACGATAGAGGGGCGATAGAGAGATATGCGCAAAGCTCCCGAACCCGTCCAAGATGTGAAATTACGTCGCGACGCTGCGCTTCAGGCCTTGGTCAGCGGCGTGCCCTACATTCAGTTCCTCGGGATCAAGTTTGATCGGCGGGGCGACGAACTCACCGCTATTTTACCCTTTGATCCCAAACTGATCGGAAACCCCTTCCTGCCTGCAATCCAT
>NZ_JBDWVM010000128.1:0-8225 GCF_039984035.1 Planktotalea sp.
AATGACGTTCCGGCAAAAAGCCATGTCTTTTGAGCTGCGATTCAAGTTGGGTCAGAGTGTAGGGCCGACCAAAACCAAAAGGCGTGGCATCGCTTCGCGACCAAAGGCCTGCACGGTTCGGAACAATAAAGAGTGCTCTGCCCCCTGGCCCCAACGTACGCCAACATTCCGCAAGTACCGCCGAAGGATTCTCAGAAGTCTCAAGCCCATGCATTACGACGAGGCGATCAACACGACCCGTTTCAATAGGCCAAAGCATTTCCTCGCAAAGGACGGACACGTTTGGCATGCCTGCGGGCCAGGGAATCACACCCTGTGGACCGGGCATCAAAGCCATGACGCGCCTTGCGTCCTTGAGATAGGGACGCAAAAGTGGCGCGGCAAAGCCGAAACCAGCAACGGTTTGGCCCTTGGCTTCGGGCCACATTTTGAGAACCCGATTGCGAACCGCGCGCTGCGCCGCGCGGCCCAATGCGGATCGATAATAAAAATTTCGCAAGTCCTGCACATCAAGATGCATTGCAGCGCCCTTCATGATCAGCCACTCTGAGGTAAATCATATCAACACGGAGCCGAAACACCATGCCTTATGAAATCGTGACCATCCCGTGTTTAGCCGACAACTACGCTTTTCTGATCGCAAACACAGAAACCGGCGAAGCGGCCATCGTCGATGTGCCAGAAGCGGGTCCAATCAATGAAGAAGTGGCCAAACGCGGCTGGCGGCTCTCGACCGTCCTTTTGACGCATCATCATTGGGATCATGTGGACGGGCTTGATGGTCTGAAAGATCGCGACTCTTTGCATATCGTCGGAGCCGAAGCCGACGCGCACCGTCTGCCCCCATTGAGCCAATCTATATCTGAGGGCGACACAATCGACGTCCTTGGCATGTCCACAAGCATTTTGGACGTTTCAGGCCACACCCTTGGCCATATCGCGTTTCACATGCCGAAACTTGATGCTGTTTTTACGGCCGATAGCCTTATGGCGCTTGGATGCGGACGCCTTTTTGAAGGAACGCCAGCGCAAATGTTCGAAAGCCTTGGCAAGATCGCGGCGCTCCCAGAGGAAACAGTCGTTTATTCCGGCCATGAGTACACAAGTACCAATGCAAAATTCGCTTTAACTATTGAACCTAGCAACTCGGCACTTATTTCTAGATGCGAAGCCACAGAAAAGGCGCGTTTGGCTGATACACCAACCGTGCCCTCGCAGCTGAAACTTGAACGTGCCACAAACCCGTTTTTGCGCGCACACATCCCGCAAATTGCCGAGCACCTAAACATGCAAGGCGCAACTCCTGTCGGCGTTTTTACCGAGATTCGAAAACGTCGCGACGCCTTTTGAACGTAACAAAACACCTTCGATCTGGATGATTGTCACAAATCTTGACGTCTCAAACATCAAAATTGATCGAAAACTGACAGAAATGACTTGAAGCTTTGGCTTTATCGACCAAACTTTAAGAGTATAGGCCTAGTCTGCGCGGCATCCCCGAGCAGGGCCCAAGAAAAGGAGCACGCCGTGCCATCATTTTCGACCACACTGGAGCAGGCAATCCACTCCGCATTGGCGCTGGCCAATGCTAGACGCCATGAATTTGCAACGCTAGAGCATCTCTTGCTCGCGTTGGTGGATGAGCCGGATGCAGAACGTGTCATGAAGGCATGCTCGGTTGATACCGAAGAACTGCGCCAAACACTTGTTGGCTTCATTGACGACGACCTCAGCAACCTCATTACAGATGTTGAAGGGTCGGAAGCGGTTCCAACGGCCGCCTTCCAACGCGTTATCCAACGCGCCGCAATCCACGTGCAAAGCTCTGGGCGTTCTGACGTCACAGGTGCGAACGTGCTGGTCGCGATGTTTGCAGAGCGCGAAAGCAATGCCGCCTACTTCCTTCAGGAACAAGATATGACCCGCTATGATGCGGTGAACTTCATCGCGCATGGCGTGGCAAAAGACCCAGCATTTGGCGAACAGCGCCCTGTCAGCGGCTCACCCGAAATCGATGAAGAAGGCGCAGCCGCGGCGATGGACGGCGAGGAAAAGAAAGAAAGCGCGCTTGCGAAGTATTGCGTTGATCTGAATGTCAAAGCCGCCAAAGGCGACGTTGACCCATTGATCGGCCGCGATACTGAAGTTGAGCGTTGTATTCAGGTCCTGTGCCGTCGCCGCAAGAACAACCCGCTTCTCGTGGGTGATCCGGGCGTTGGGAAAACAGCCATTGCCGAAGGTCTCGCGCGCAAGATCGTTCAGGGCGAAATCCCGGCGGTTCTGTCGCAAACAACAATCTTCTCCCTCGATATGGGTGCGCTTCTTGCTGGCACACGCTATCGAGGTGACTTTGAAGAGCGCTTGAAAGCCGTTGTGACCGAGCTGGAAGACCACCCTGATGGTGTTCTATTCATCGATGAAATTCACACTGTGATTGGCGCGGGTGCCACATCTGGCGGCGCGATGGATGCTTCCAACTTGCTGAAGCCTGCGCTTCAGGGCGGCAAACTACGCACGATGGGTTCAACGACGTATAAAGAGTTCCGCCAGCACTTCGAAAAGGATCGCGCGCTGAGCCGTCGGTTCCAGAAGATCGATGTGGCAGAGCCATCTGTGACCGATAGCGTGAAAATCCTCAAAGGTTTGAAGCCTTATTTTGAGGACCATCACTCCGTCAAATACACCGCAGATGCCATCAAGACCGCTGTTGAACTAGCATCGCGCTACATCAATGATCGCAAGTTGCCCGATAGTGCAATCGACGTGATTGATGAAGCAGGCGCAGCGCAGCATTTGGTTGCCGAAAGCAAGCGTCGCAAAACGCTTGGTACGAAAGAGATTGAAGCCGTCGTCGCTAAGATCGCGCGCATCCCGCCGAAGAACGTGTCGCGCGATGATGCAGCTGTGCTCAAAGACCTTGAGGCAAGCCTGAAACGCGTTGTCTTTGGTCAGGATACGGCAATTGAGGCGCTTAGCTCTGCTATCAAACTGGCGCGCGCAGGCTTGCGTGAGCCTGAGAAACCCATTGGCAACTACCTCTTCGCAGGTCCGACGGGCGTTGGTAAAACCGAGGTGGCAAAACAGCTTGCTGATACGCTCGGCGTTGAAATGCTGCGCTTTGATATGTCCGAATATATGGAGAAACACGCAGTCAGCCGACTGATTGGTGCGCCTCCCGGCTATGTAGGCTTTGATCAGGGCGGTTTGCTCACAGATGGTGTTGATCAGCATCCACACTGTGTATTGCTGCTGGATGAGATCGAAAAAGCGCATCCAGATGTGTTCAACATCCTCTTGCAAGTCATGGACCACGGTAAGCTGACGGATCATAACGGCCGCGCGGTTGATTTCCGTAATGTCGTTTTGATCATGACATCCAATGCTGGTGCGGCTGAGCAAGCGAAGGAAGCGATGGGCTTTGGCCGTATGGCGCGCGAGGGTGAAGATACTGCCGCCGTTGAGCGCACATTCACGCCAGAATTCCGCAACCGCCTAGATGCGATCATCAGCTTCGGCGCCCTGCCGAAGAAGGTCATCATGCAGGTTGTCGAAAAATTCGTTCTGCAGCTTGAAGCGCAGCTTATGGATCGCAATGTCACGTTTGAGCTGTCCAAGGCAGCAACGGAGTGGATCGCCGACAAAGGGTACGACAGCAAGATGGGGGCGCGTCCACTCGGCCGTGTGATCCAAGAGCACATCAAGAAGCCACTGGCGGAAGAATTGCTCTTTGGCAAACTTGCCAAAGGCGGCATTGTCAAAGTTGGCGTCAAAGACGGCAAGCTTACGCTTAAGACAGATGGCCCAGAAAAGCCGCGCTTGTCCGGTAAAAAGCCACCGTTGCTGACGGCCGACTAATGCGCGCCACGCTTTTTGCACTTACATTTACAGCCCTCGCAGCGCCTGCTGCGGGGGCTCCTCTTTTGACCTTTCCGGTGGATTGCACGCTCGGCGACACATGTTTCATTCAACAATACATGGATCATGATCCCGGCCCCGGGTTTCGCGATTTCAAATGCAATGCACGTTCCTACAACACCCACAAAGGCACCGATTTTGCAGTGCCAACAGCACGCGATGCCCAAGCAGGTGTGGACATTCTGGCGGCGGCGTCTGGCACTGTGCTCGGTACCCGCGACGGAATGGCAGATGTCTGGGGCGGAGAGATCAACGCCGATGCAATCAAAGGGCGTGAATGCGGCAATGGTCTCGTGATTGACCACGGCGATGGGTGGCAAACCCAATATTGCCATATGCAAAACGGATCGCTCGCGGTGAAAAAGGGCGATTTGGTTCAGGCTGGAACTGTTCTTGGGCAGATCGGGATGAGCGGGCGAACCCAATTCTCACATTTGCACCTATCTGTGCGCAAGGATGGCGCGCCAATCGATCCATTTGCCCCAGACGGCGCGCAATGCAATGCGCCAATTACCGAAACGCTTTGGGATGAAACGCCGCTCTTCCAAGCAGGTGGAATTCTGGACATCGGATTTGCAGACCACGTGCCCGAATTCACGGATATCAAAATGGGAGTAGCTGATCGCCGACTGACAGCGCGCTCCAATGCTTTGGTCAGCTTCGTCTACCTGTTTGGCGGCAAGGCGGGTGATGAGGTGACTCTCACGTTCTCTGGCCCAGACGGCTTTGACGTAGAACAGGCCTATGAGTTGCCCAAATCACTCGCTCAGTTCTTTCGCGCGGTCGGGAAAAAACGCAAATCAGAAAGTTGGCCCGTAGGATCATATGTGGCCAAAGCGACGCTCACCCGTGATGGCGAAATTCTTGACACTCAACAGAGTACCTTTCAGATCACCCAATAGGCGCTATTTTTCAGTGAACTTCAGTTCAATCCGCCGGTTTTGCGCGCGGGCTTCATCGCTGTCTTCGGTATTCACAGGTTGATATTGACCAAACCCGTTTGCTGCCAAACGATCCGGCGGCAAGCCAAGGAAATTCACCATATATTTCACAACAGACAGCGCGCGCGCCTGGCTCAATTCCCAGTTATCCGCGAACTCCCCCGTTCCGGACAAGGGCACATTATCGGTGTGACCATCAACGCGGATCACCCAATCGATTTCTTGCGGGATATCCCCTGCAATCGAACGCAGGATATTCGCGACTTTAGCAACTTCGCCGCGTCCTTCGTTGGATAGATCGGCCTGTCCTGGTGCAAACAATACTTCGGAAGAGAATACAAAACGGTCCCCTTCGATACGAACGCCATCTTGCGATCCAAGAACGTCACGCAAACGGCCGAAGAATTCTGAACGGTAACGCTCCAAATCTTTGGTTTGCTCAGCCAGAGCTTTCGCTTCCGCTTCGAGGCGTAAACGCTCAGCTTCCTCTAGCTCGCGGCGCTTACGTTCCTCCGCAGCAACACGTGCGAGGGCCGAATTCAATTCAGACCCAAGGTTTTGCAACTGAACCTGAGAGACCGCGTCTTGGACTTTGGCCTCATCCAAAATGGCCTGCAGACTGGACAGCTGCGAACGCAATGCCGCAACCTGTTGATTAAGTGCTTCGGTCTGCTTTTGCGCCTCGCTCGCGCGCGATTGCTCCTCGGCAAGCTCCTCTTGCGCAGCCGCTAACAAGATCGCGCGTTCCGTCGCTTCATTCAATCGAATGTCGGCCTGTCGCTCAGCCGCTAGTTTCGCGGCAAGCGCGGCGGCCAATTGGCGTTGCACCTCTTCGCGCTCCAACTCTGCGGATGTACGCGCAGCCAACGCTGCAGCGAGAGTTTGTTCGATCTCTGAAACATCTCCAGCAGCGGCCACAGCAGCTTCTGCGCGCGCTAGGGCGTCTCGGGTGCTTGCAAGCTCTTGGGTCAGCGCATTGATCAAACGCGTTGACTCTTCTTGCTCTAAGGTGAGTTCAGCAAGGCGTACACCGGTTTGATCCAGCTGGCTTTGCATATCAGCAATTACACCAGCGGAACTCTGCTGTTCAGCGGTCAGCGCCGCAAGTTCAGCATCTGTAAGGTTCTGAGCCTCTCGCAGGGCCACTATTTCAGCCTCAGCGCGTTCTAGGGCGGTGCGTGCTTCTGCGAGTTCAACGTCCGTACTGTTACGCGAGGCCAAAAGGTTCGTAATCGTGGCTTCCGCCTCTTGTTGCTCGGCCTGCGCTTTGGCGAGTTCGGCATCTGCGATGTCACGTGCCGCGAGCAAGCTGGCAATTGTGTCCTTTGCATTGTCGCGTTCGGCGATCATCGCAGCTAATTCTTCGTCCGTGCTGTTTTTGAGTGCTTCCAACGCCGCGATCTGCGCCGCAATTCGGATGTTACTTTCTTGGCGCTCTTGCGTGGTTTGTTCTTGTTGCGCTTTGGCCGCATCCAAATCAGATCGTGCCAGCGCCAATTGCGCGAGAACCTCGGACAGTTCTTTTTCTACTGCGGCCTTAGCGGCGCCCGTATCTTGCCCAGACGTGACCGCTGCCGCCAACTGCGCTGTCAGATCTTCCTGCGCCGTGCGCGCGGCTGCCAACAATGTGAGCGTGTCTTCGGCCTCTTTGCGCTGCGCTTCAAGGGCCAAGGTCATCGCAGTCAATTCGGCATCTGCATTTTCCAAACGCGCACGTAACGCTTCCGCCGCTTCCGCTTCGAGCAGGCGCGCGCGTTCTTCTGCGCTTAGCGCTTCTTGCAATTCAGCGAGTTCATCAGCCCGAGCGGAGAGCGTTGCATCTTTTTCTTCACCCTCTGCGCGCAAGTCCGCAATCAGGGCTTCCATCGCTTCGCGCTGAGATGCAGCCAATCGAGCTGCCTCAACCTGATCGTCAATTTCAGAACGTGCGCTCGCGAGGGCCAAATCCAAGGCCTCTTTTTCGCTGAGCAGCGCGGCTTGCGCCTCTTCAAGCTCGGCAATGTTGCCAAGAGCCGTGTCGCGTTCGCTGAGCAAGGACGCAACTTGCGCTTCAAAACTGGAGATCTCAGCGCGCGCAGCCGCAATGGTCGCGTCTTGTTCAGCCGTTTGTTGCTGCAAGGCCGCGATAAGCGCGGATTGCGCCGTGGCGCGTTCGTTCACATCATCAAGGGTGGCATTGAGATTGCCGAGGTCGTTCTCAAGGCGCTCTGTACGATCTCGCTCAAGGCCTAGAGCGGCGGCAAGGGCGGAAATTTCCTGCCCGAGATCATCAAGCTTGCTTTCTTGGCCTGTAATCGTTTCGCGCAGTACGAATTGCATCACCATGAAGATGGTCAAAACGAACATCAAAACCAGCAATAGACCGGTCATCGCATCCACAAATCCAGGCCAGATCGACCCTTGGAAGCGTTGTCCTGTGCGCCGCGAAAGTGCCATTAGCCGCCATCACGGTTGCGCGGCGGTTGCTGTGGTGGTCTGCCTTTGCCCGCGTTGTTATTTGGACGCCGTGGTTGCGTTAGCAAACGTCCAAGAGCGCCGATATCCGCGCGAATGTCCGCAGTGGTTTCTGCACGGCCCGCAGACATCTCTTCGAGGATCTTGAGCATCTGAACATCAATTGAACGCAGGCGCATACGGCTTTCCGCATCCATCCCTTCGCCTCCGAGCGAGCCACCATCGAGCTTGGAGATCAAACGCTCCTGCCCTTCCGCGACGCGGATCAATGCATCTGTGGCAGTCCCCGTTGCTTCCATACGTTCGGTCATTCTGGAGATCGCATCAGTCAAGGCGCTGAGTTTGTCATCCACCATAGAACGCGAAATGTCGCTTTGGGTGAACATCATTTGCAGCGCTTCCATCTGCTCGCCCATGTGATCCATAATGCCGGCCATCGCCGCGTTTTCAACGCCGCCTTCGCCGTCACCAGAGGAATATCCAAGGCGCGTGATGGTGGATAGCCATTCTTCGAGCTCACGGTAAAAACGGTTTTGACCGTGCCCTGCGAAAAGCTCGAGCAAGCCAACGACAAGCGATCCTGCAAGGCCGAGCAGAGACGAACCGAACGCGACTCCCATGCCGCCCATTTGGGCCTCAAGACCGGATTGCAAACGTTTGAACACATCGGCGCCGGTTTCACCTTCGGCAGCACTCAGGTTGCGGATCGTGTCCACGATGGCTGGAACTGTGGTTGCAAGACCGTAGAACGTTCCCAGCAGACCAAGGAAAATCAGCAAATTGACCAGATAGCGCGTGATCTCGCGGGCTTCATCGATCCGCGTTGCGACCGAGTCCAAAATCGAGCGCGTCGAGCTGGCAGCGATTTGCATGCGTGCACCGCGAGAACGTAGCAACGTTGCCAAAGGCGCCAAC
>NZ_JBDWVM010000129.1:0-12950 GCF_039984035.1 Planktotalea sp.
TATGCATGCTATTGGCCTCAATCGCCCTGATCGTCCTTGTGGCGACATTCGGTTGGCTCGTTTTCGGCAGATACGTGTTGAACGTGACACCTACATGGGTTGAACAGCTCGCACTCTTGCTCGTTTGTTACATTACATACCTCGGCGCAGCCGTGGGAATTCACGAAAATACACACCTCGGCGTTACTCTTTTCCGCGACATGATGGGTTCGAAAGTCAGCACTTTCTTGAAGCTTGTCATCGACATCGTTCTTTCCGTGTTCGGGTTGATCATGCTCATCGCTAGCATTGAGTTGGTTAAGTTTGGCTGGGCGACTTTGTTGCCGATGTTGAACATCCCCGAGAGTTTCCGATCGTTATCTGCTGCCCTTTGCGGCGGTCTGGTCTTTGTCTTTGCAGGATTGCGGGCTGTCTTCCGTATCGTCTGCTTGGTGCAGGGCAAACCTTATGAAGAAAAAGGCGAATTATAATCATGGGCTTGACCATTCTACTTGGAATTTTTGGCGCCAGTGTGGTGCTCGGCGTGCCCGTCGCCTTTGCAATGGGGATCGCTGCGGCATCCGCATTCTGGTATGAGGGCTTTCCGCTTCTGATCACCTTTCAAAGGTCGGTCTCCGGGATTTCCGTTTTCTCCCTTCTTGCGATCCCGTTTTTCGTTTTCGCAGGTGAGTTGATGCTGCACGGCGGTATCGCGATGCGCTTGGTGCGCTTTGCATCTGCTCTTGTCGGCCACGTCAGAGGCGGTCTGGCCTCTGTGAACATTTTTTCCAGCATGCTGTTCGGCGGCATTTCTGGTTCTGCTGTCGCTGATATTTCTGCACTTGGGTCGATCTTGATCCCAGTGATGAAAGAACGCGGATATCACCCTGATTACGCTGTCAATGTCACGGTGACATCTTCGATTGCGGGTATTGTAATCCCGCCAAGCCATAACATGATCATTTTTGCTGTCGCTGCGGGGGGTGGGATTTCGATCTCCAAACTGTTCCTCGCTGGCGTCCTTCCGGGTGTCTTGATGTGTCTCTGTTTGGCTGTTGCGGCTTACGTTATCGCTGTAAAGCGTAACTATCCCGCGGAACCGTTCCCTGGTTGGAAAGCCGTTTGGCATGCGTCCTTGCAAGCCATCCCTGGTTTGATCACGGCTGTGATCATCGTGGGCGGCGTTTTGTCCGGCATCTTCACGGTAACGGAATCTGGTGCTTTCGGTGCAATCTACGCTCTGTTGTTGACGTTCTTCGTCTATCGCAGCTTGGATTGGCTGGGCTTCAAAACCTCGGTAATCTCAGCTGTTCGCACAACTGCGATGGTTATGGTTCTGATTGGCTTTGCGAGCTCCTTTGCCTACCTGCTCGCGCTGTATCAAGTGCCAGACAAGTTGAGCGCCTTCATGCTCGGCATCTCAGAAGAAAAAATCTTCGTTCTGCTTATGATCAACCTGATGCTGCTCGTGCTTGGTATGATCATGGACATGGCTGCACTAATCTTGATCTGTACGCCGATCTTCCTGCCGATCGTGAAAGATCTGGGCATGGACCCAACGCAATTCGGTATCATGCTGTTGGTTAACCTTGGCCTTGGCCTGTGTACGCCGCCTGTTGGAACCTGTCTGTTCGTAGGTTGCGCAGTTGGACGTATCAGGATCGAAGAAACGCTCAAAACAATTTGGCCTTTCTATCTCGCCATTTTGTCCGCGCTGATCTTGGTCACCTATGTGCCAGCAGTATCCCTCTATCTACCATCTTTGTTCGAGTAAGAGGCTGAGCGTTTATGTTTTACCTTCTACCTCGTTTCGCAATGAGCGCTCCTGTAGCGGCTCATTGCCAGAAACAAAAAAGCGAAAAGCCAACCAAAAGGTTCTGTAAATGACTAGCGTAACCCCTGAAATACTTGAAAAACTACAGAACGTGAGCACTGCGACGCTGACAACGGCTTTGTTCCGCCGTGGTTTTCGCAACGTCTTTATCCAAGGACCGCAGCGTATGAACCCGGGCGCGAACATGGTTGGGCCAGCTTACACGCTGCGCTACATTCCTGCGCGTGAAGATCTTGATGGTTTGGAATCTTTCGCAGACCGTGAAAACCCTCAGCGTAAAGGCGTTGAAGAATGCCCTGATGGTGCGGTTTTTGTGATCGATTCACGGGAAGATTCCACAGCGGCCTCAGCTGGCTGCATCTTGGCGACGCGTCTTCAAATGCGCGGCTGTAAAGGCATCGTCACTGACGGCGGCTTCCGCGATGCACCTGAAATTGCAGCGCTTGAAATGCCTGCCTATCACACGCGCCCAAGCGCGCCGACCAACCTGACAAAGCACCACGCTGTCGCAATTAATGATCCAATTGCCTGTGGTGGCATTTCTGTCTTCCCTGGGGACATTATGGTCGGTGATAATGAAGGCGTCGTTTGCATCCCGTTGCACTTGGTGGCAGAAATAGCGGAAGAAACTGAAGAGATGACCATCTTTGAGGATTTCGTGTTGGAAATGGTTCAAGAGGGTGCATCTATCTTTGGCCTCTACCCGCCAACCGATCCTGAAACAAAGGTGAAATTCGCAACATGGCGTCAGGAAAATAACAGGTGAGCGTTGATAGGAAAGTAAGTAGTACTGGCTCGGCCTCCCGAGGTAAAGAACGCACGCTTTCCGATCAAGTTTATGAAGAAATTCTCGCGATGATTTCAAGCGGGAAGACACCTGTAGGCGCCAAGCTTCCAACAGAACATGCATTGAGCGAGACACTTAAGGTGTCTCGCCCTGTGCTGCGCCAAGCCCTTAAGCAACTGCGCGAAGATGGCGTCGTTGTTTCGCGCCAAGGATCCGGCTCTTTTGTACAGCGCCGCCCGGAAACTGCCGTGCTCAAATTTGCGCCTGTTGGTTCGATTGCTGACATTCAGCGAACCTTTGAATTTCGCGCCGCCGTAGAAGGTGAAGCTGCGTTTCTGGCTGCAGAGCGCCGTTCAGACGCCGATTTGAAACACATGAGTGTTCAACTCAAAGAACTCGATCGCTGCATTCGCGAAGGCGAGTTGGGTGTCGATCTGGATGAAAACTTCCACGAACGTATCTGCATTGCATCAGGCAATCAGTACTTCGCCACTGCGCGTACGTCGATGAAATCGAATATTCTGACTGGTCTTAGCCTAACGCGGAACCTATCGCTGACCAAGCCGCGTGAACGCATGGAATTGGTGCAGCGAGAACATTACCTCATCTTTGAAGCCATTAAGAATATGGATCAAGAAGGGGCGCGCATCGCAATGCGCGACCATGTTGAGAATGCCAAGAATCGCGTGTTTCAAGGCTGATCAGGCGGCGTTTAATCCAGCTCTAATCCATGTGCGATCATGAAATCGTCACGACGCGGCGCGAAGCTGTCAAACAGATTACCCGCTTTCAAACAGACGCAGGAATGTTCTGCATTTGACGGAATAAGAACCGCGTCACCGGGATTTAAAATCTGCGTTTTTCCGGCGATTGTGAATTCGAACTGACCCTTGTCGACATATGTTGTTTGCACATGTGGGTGAGAGTGGGGCAGGCCTTCGCCGCCTTCTTCGAACTTAAATTCAACCATCATCAGGGCTTTGTCTTGGCATAGAATGCGCCGTTGTGCGCCGGGGCCGGAGACCATCCATGGATCGGTTTCAGAAGTGTTGCTCATGCAGATATCTGCCTTTGTGCTAGTTTTGGAAAGTAGTTGTAAAAATTTGTAACTTTGACGGCGAAAATGTCAAGCGCTTCTAAGCGTGCGCTTGAGGTGTCGCAGGGGAAAGGGACACATTGAAAGGGGTAATGTTGATCAAGCGATAGCAAGATCCAGTGAAATTAACGAATTTTTGCAAAATACAGTTTTGCAGTTAAAAACGAAGAAATATTTGTAATTATTTGTATTGTTGAGCGCGAGTTATTGTCATAAGTAGGGGTATGAAATTGCGCTTTGAGTCTGAATGCAAGTCGCGTTCAGATCGTCATTCGCGTTGATCACACACGTCATGACGCCGGATCCATAGGGCCCTGCTTTGACACAGGTTTGCAGGAGACAAACATGGACCTTAAAGGAAAAACCGCAATCGTAACTGGTGGTGGCCGTGACATCGGCCGCGCATGCGTTATGGAACTCGCCGCGAGCGGTGCAAACGTTGCAATCAACTATATGGCAAGCTCTGAAGGTGCGGACAGCGCTGTTGCAGAAATCACAGCCGCAGGTGGCAAGGCATTCGCGCTTCAAGGCGATATGACGAAAGAAGCAGATGTTGCAGCGTTGGTTGCGAAAACTGTTGCTGAATACGGCCAGATCGACACGCTTATCCACGTTACAGGCGGTTTGATCGCACGTGTTCCAATGGCAGAAATGACGCTTGATCACTGGCAAGCTGTCATGGACGTGAATCTGACATCCTTCGTTTTGATGGTGCGTGAATGCTTGCCACACCTGACAGAAGGTTCTTCCATCGTTGGTCTGGCGTCCCAAGCTGGCCGTGATGGCGGTGGCCCGGGTGCAGGTGCATATGGCGCGTCTAAAGGTGCTTTGATGACGTTGACACGCGGCTTGGCAAAAGAGCTTGGCCCGAAAACGCGTGTAAACTCTCTCTGCCCAGGCATGATCGATACAGATTTCCACAACACTTTCACTAAGCCAGAAGTCCGTACACATGTTGCGAACGTTACACCGCTGAAACGCGAAGGTACGTCCGAAGATGTCGCGAAATTGGCTGTTTATTTGGCAAGCGATGGTGCGGCGTTCATGACCGGCACAAACGTCGACATCAACGGCGGCATGCTGTTCTCATAAACCGGCCCAATGCGCGCGCTTTTGTCCTCCCACAAAAGCGCGCGTTTTTTTTGTCTTGATCAATAGGTGAAACGATATGGAACTAACTGGTAAGCATCTTATTGCGGGCGCTTGGATCGAAGCGGAGAGCAAGTTTAACTCAACGCCTGCGCATGGCGAAGCATATGAATTTTCCGCTGGCTCAGTCGCGCTCGTGGATCAAGCAGTACAAGCTGCGGAAGACGCGTTTTTGTCTTTTTCGGCAACGACTTCAAAAGAACGTGCCGCGTTTTTGAACGCGATTGCGGACGAAATCGATGTACGCATTGATGATCTGGCAGAGATCGGCACGCAGGAAACCGGTCTTCCCGAGCCGCGCCTTCGCGGTGAAACCGGCCGTACAACGGGCCAGTTGCGTCTTTTCGCTTCACACATTCTGGATGGCTCTTATTTGGATCAACGTCACGACGAAGCGTTGCCAGATCGCGCCCCTTTGCCGCGCTCTGATTTGCGCATGATGCAGCGACCGGTTGGTCCTGTAGCTGTCTTTGGTGCCTCCAACTTTCCGCTCGCGTTTTCCACGGCTGGCGGTGATACGGCGTCCGCCTTGGCAGCGGGTTGTCCGGTTGTTGTTCGTGGCCATCACGCGCATCCGGGCACGGCTGAAGTGGTCGCAGCGGCTGTCAAAGCGGCCGTAGAGAAAACCGGCGTTCATCCCGGTGTCTTTTCCCTCATTCAAGGGGGCGATCTTGAGGTCGGTCAGCGCCTTGTTCAACATCCGCTGATCAAAGCAGTTGGCTTTACAGGCTCCCTAGGTGGCGGTCGCGCGTTGTTCGATCTTTGCGCACAACGTCCTGAACCTATTCCATTTTTTGGCGAATTGGGGTCAATCAACCCGATGTTCCTTTTGCCTGCCGCAGCAAGTGCGCGCGCTGTTGCCATCGGGACAGGCTGGGCTGGCTCTTTGACGATGGGCGCAGGGCAATTCTGTACAAACCCGGGCGTTGTTGTCGTGCTGGATGGACCCGAGGCAGACGCATTCAAGGGCGCCGCGCTCGAAGCGCTACAACAGGTTGGCGGGCAGGTGACTCTCACGTCTGGCATCGCTGCCGCCTATCACAGTGGTCAAAGCCGAATCGCAGCTGTCGCTGGTGTCGAGACCCTTCTTGAACCGGCAGAAACGGCCGATCGCAGCGTGTTGCCAAGCATCTTTGAAGTCAGTGGCGCGGATTGGTTGTCAAACGCTGATCTGGCGCATGAGGTCTTTGGCCCCCTTGGCATCATCGTGAGTGCTGCGAACTTTGAGGAAATGCAAAACATCGCGAAAGAACTCGATGGCCAACTGACGTGTACGCTGCACTTGGAAGAGGGCGACGCGGAAGTGGCCAAATCACTTCTGCCGATCCTCGAGCGCAAAGCAGGCCGTATCCTTGCTAACGGTTTCCCAACCGGTGTTGAGGTGAGCGATGCGATGGTTCACGGTGGTCCATATCCTGCCTCGACAAACTTTGGTGCGACCTCTGTAGGCACGATGGCGATCCGCCGTTTCTTGCGTCCAGTATGCTATCAAGATCTGCCAGACTACCTGATTCCTTCCGCATGAATCATGCGCCAGACTAAGGCGATATAAAACACAGGCAGCGCGTCGAAGGGCGCGCTGCTCAGGTCACGTAAAGTCAAGTTGCTTAACTTCATGTACCCAAGGTTTGGCTAAGTGCTTCCAATCTTTGGATTTTACAAATTATCCCAAATGACTCTTGACCTATTACAAATATTTACCAATTATTTGGCGCTGAGGGGGACTGATCAGAGCTAATTTTTGGTCACCTGTCATCTAATGGGAGAACTACAATGTCATATTTTAACAAGGCGCTTACAATCGCGTCCGGCGCAGCACTTGCTGCGACACTTTCTTTTACAGCGGTACAAGCGCAAACAACTCTGCGCGGTGCGAGCCTTTTCGACGAAGAGCACGCGTACACAAAAACAATGCGCAAATTTGCTGAGCTGGTTAACGAAAACTACGACGGCGACGATGTTGAGTTCAAAATCCACCTGAACGGTGAATTGGGTGATGAGAGCGATTTCGTAACATTCCTGAACCAAGGCGTTGCGATCGACTATTCGATTCTTGCGCCATCCAACATGGCGAAATTCGCGCCATCCATTCCTTTGATGGATATGCCGTTTTTGTTCCGCGATCTGGATCATTGGAACGCAGTTCTGTCTAGCGACGTTCTGAGTCCCCTTGAAGATACTTTGCTTGAGCAAGCAAACATCAAAATCATCGGCTACACAGGTGGCGGTACACGTAACCTTCTATCCAAAGACGCAGTTGCAAACTTTGACGACCTTTCAGGTCACAAAATGCGCGTTATGGGTGCTCCAATTCAGGCGCAAATCTTCTCTGCTCTGACAGCGGCGCCTTCTGCGATTGCTTACAACGAAGTGTACAACGCAATTCAAACAGGCGTGATTGCTGGTTTTGAAAACGAAGCGGCGTCCATCCAGAACCTCAAGTTCTACGAAGTTGCGCCTAATCTGTCTTTGACGCGTCACGCGATCACTGTTCGTCCAATCGTTATGAGCGGCAAGACGTTCGATAGCCTGCCAGCAGATCTTCAGGCAGCGGTATTGAAAGCTGGCGCAGAAGCAGGTGCATTTGGACGTGAGCTGGAATCACGCGAAGATGCTGTGAAGCTTCAGGAAATGGTCGACGCAGGTCAGATCGTTGTTTCCGAATTTGAAGGCCGCGAAAAAATGCTGGAAATGGTTGTTCCTGTTCAGGACGCATATGCAGCTGAACTCGAAGCGACAGACCTACTTTCTGCGATCCGCTCTAAGTAAGACGTCTCCCTAGAATGCCCCCGCATATCCTGTTTGGAGTGCGGGGGTGTTTTGCGTATACAGAGATACGCCCATCTCATTCACCTCAAAATTGATCGGCAAACACATGATCCTTCGTGGTTTGGAACTGCTCGTTTCTTTGGTTAAGTTGGCCATCGGCGCGCTGATGATTTCCTTGGCTATTCCTGTCGGAATGCAGGTAATCGCCCGTTATACTGGCATCATTCCAGTCTATCTATGGACTGAAGAACTCGCCACGTTCATCTTTGTATGGGTCGTAATGCTCGGATCGACGCTCGCGGTTTGGGAAGGTACGCATTTTGATGTGCAAGTCATTCCTGACTCCAAGCGCCCTTTCTTACTTTTCTTGCAAAAAGCCTTTGTTTTGGTTGCAGTCGCGATCTTTGCTGTGCTGTTCGCGTTTTATGGCATTCACTACGCAGAATTTGGTGGCAATCAGAACTCTGTGATGATGCGCGCCAATCTCATGATCACCCATATCTCTGTGCCAGTCGCTGGCGTGCTATGGGCCATTTTCTCGCTTTACCGGTTGTTTGAGACCTTCGTCGACTACCGAAATACAGATCGGACACCGACATGATCGTTTCCACAGGTCTTGCCTGCGCCATTCTAGTGGGCTGCTTTATCGTTCTCGTTGCATTGCGCGTTCCTGTCGCCTTTGCTCTCGGGATTGCGATTATTCCGCTTGTTTTGCTGGATATCCGCCTAACGCCGTTCATCATTATTGATCGGATGTTCCAATCTTATAACTCATTCATCCTACTTGCTGTTCCATTCTTCTTGCTGGCGGCAAACTTAATGAACTCTGGAAAGATCACCCAAAAGCTAATCGATTTTGCCCGCGTACTGACGGGCTGGTTGCCGGGTGGCCTTGGTCACGTGAACGTTGCGGTGTCGATGCTGTTCGCAGGCATCTCCGGTTCATCCACTGCTGATGCCGCTGGCTGCGGTAAAATCTTGATCCCAGCGATGGTGAAAGAGGGCTACGATACCCGCTTTGCAATCGCGATTACGGCCTGTTCCTCTGTGATGGGCGTGATCATCCCGCCAAGCATCTTGATGGTTGTTTGGGGCGGCGTGATGCAAGTTTCGGTCGGTGCCCTGTTCTTGGCGGGCGCTATTCCGGGATTGATGATTGGTCTGGCCTTGATGGCGACCGTCTATGGATACGCCAAGGTGTATGATTACCCGATCACTTTGCGTCCGACGTTTGCACAGTTCTGGGATGCCTTCAAAGGCGCCGCACTTGCAATGCTGACTCCTGTCTTTGTAATCGGCGGTATCGTTGGCGGTATTGTGACGCCCACAGAGAGCGCGATCATCGCGGCGGCCTATGCGTTGATCTTGGGTGTCTTTGTTTACCGCACAGTGACCTTCCGCGAACTCGGCGGCATCTTTTATGAAACAGGTCGCTTTGCATCGATCTCGCTCTTCGCGATTGGGACGGCCTCAGCCTTTGGTTGGATGCTTGCCTTCTTTGGCGTTCCAAAACTCATTGTTGAAACGCTCACGGCGGTTGAGTTCGGCGTCATCGGAACCTCCCTGATTATCGCTGCGCTTTTCCTGTTCTTCGGTCTGTTCATTGACGCGATCCCTACGATCATCATCCTAGGCACTGTTCTGCTGCCCGTCGCTAAAGCTGCTGGCATCGATCCTATTGCCTTTGCGATCATCGGGATTATCTCGCTGGCCTTTGGTTTGGTCACGCCACCTTATGGGCTCTGTCTGCTTATATCGGCCGCGATTGGTGGCTTGAACGTTGTGAAGGTTCTCAAAGATGTTTGTATCATTCTCGCACCGATGTTGCTGATCTTGATGCTGGTCATTCTCTTCCCCGAGATAGCTCTTTGGTTGCCGCGCATGTTGATGCCTAATACCTTCCAGTAACGCAGACTGCGGCAAAGGAGTATTCCTATGAAAGAGACTTGGCGTTGGTTTGGGCCAAACGATCCGGTGAGCTTGGAAGACATTCGCCAAGCAGGCGCGAGCGGCGTTGTCACTGCATTGCATGAGTATGGACCAGGCGAAGTGTGGCCGGTTCAGGATATCAAAGCACGCAAAGCGTTGATCGAAGATGCAGGTCTCACATGGGATGTGTGCGAATCCATTTGGATGTCCGACGAAATCAAGTTGAAGGGCAGCGATGCCAAAACGGAGGTGGCAGCATGGATCAAGACCATGCAAAACCTCGCGAAAGCGGGCGTTAAAACCATCTGCTATAACTTCATGCCTTTGCTCGATTGGACACGGACCGATCTGACCTACCCGATTTGCGGGCAGGGCAAGGCACTGCGTTTCGATATGATCGATTTCATCATTTATGATGTGCATGTACTGGGCCGCGATGGCGCTGCTGCCGATCATCCTGCCGACTTGGTCTTTGAGGCAGAGATTAGATGGCGCGCCATGTCCAAAGAGGATCAAAGCGCGCTGGAGAACAATATCATTGCGGGACTACCTGGCAGTGCCAAAGGCTTTGGGCGTCAGGATTTGGTTGACGGCATCAAGAATTTTTCGCCGCTATCGCACAGTGATCTTCAAGCAAACCTTGCATCTTTCTTGGCGGAAGTCGTGCCCGTTGCCGAGGGTCTTGGTGTACAACTGGCGATCCATCCCGACGATCCACCTTTTCCGTTGTTTGGCCTGCCACGCTGCGTGTCCACTGAATCTGATCTGGCCTTCCTGCTGGAGGCGCAGCAAAGCGCCTCAAATGGGCTAACCTTCTGCACAGGTTCGCTTGGCGCGCGGCCTGACAACGATTTGCCAGCCATGGCGCGCCGTTTCGGCGAACATATCCATTTTGCGCACCTCAGAAACGTCCAGCTTGAAGACGATGGAAGCTTTTATGAAGCTGCAGCGCTTGGTGGTAGCACCGATATGATCGATGTGCTGGACGCGCTGGTCGCTACCGAAAAGGAAGGGGTTGATCGTGTCATCCCCATGCGCCCCGACCATGGCCATTTGCTTGATTTCGAGCAAAACCAAGAGACCAATCCCGGGTATTCCTATATTGGCCGTCTAAAGGGTCTAGGAGAATTGCGCGGCGCGATTGCAGTTCTTCAGAAAAACTACGATTTAAACTCTGCACGTTGAGACAGGAACTCCCAGCAATGACATCTATTCTAGGCATCGGCGAATGCATGATCGAACTTTCCTCTGCTGGGGATGATCTGTGGCGGCAACGGTTTTCGGGGGATGTATTTAACACCCTTTGGTACGCACGCGCGCATGCGAATGCGGAGATAGAAACGAAATTTCATACGGCAGTCGGCATTGATCCGATTTCCGACCAAATGCTCGCCTTTGCAGAAAGTGGTGGCATCGATTGCGCGGACACGCCGCGCATCGCAGATCGCCGACCGGGCCTCTATACCATTCACCTTAACGGGGCCGAGCGTAGCTTTAGCTACTGGCGCGATACGTCAGCGGCGCAGATGATGGTACGTGAACCGGGTCAACTTTGGAGCAAAGTCTCCGATGCGAAAGTCGTGTATTTCTCAGGCATTTCACTGGCGATTTTGCCACCTGAAGATTTGGAAATATTCCTAGCTGGACTTGCGCAATACAAAAGCGACGGTTCGATCCTTGCTTTTGATCCAAACATCCGCCCGCACCTTTGGAATGACACCAAACGCATGCTGGATGTCACAACAAAGGCCGCTGCGTTGAGCGATCTTGTCCTGCCAAGTTTCGAAGATGAGCAAACTGCGTTTGGCGATGCGACGCCAGAAGACAGTGCTAAGCGATACGCAGATCTTGGTGCTGACCATGTCGTCGTCAAAAACGGTGAGGCGGAAACAATTCACTTGCAAGACGACGTCATTAGCGGGTTTTCTGTGGCTCCGATTGAGGGCGTCGTTGATACGACTGCAGCTGGCGACTCCTTCAACGGCGCCTACATCGCCTCGCTAATGAATGGCTCAACAATTGAAGCTTCGATCCGCGCCGCGCAACGCTGTGCTGGCAACGTCATCTGCCACAAAGGGGCTATCATCCCCTTTGATGCACTTGGTTTGAAAGCTTAAACCGTTACATTCCTATGTGTAACTGCGATCTTCTTACCCAAATCTGCGCAAAATGAAGTCAAATGTGTCGATTTGACAGGGGTTTAAGCGAATTTGCAGAAAAAAGCACAAAAATGACGACGGAAATGCGTGCGCATATCGTTTAACTTTCAAACAGGTCTACAACACGAAGTGTGTTTGGAGAAAGTTTGGAGCGTCATGAAGCGTCTAATAGTTTGCCTGTAATGGATATAGTTGTTTCGTCTATGGACGAGACTGACAGAAGTATGCGCGAAATCGTTGGCTTTTTTTGCGGATGTGGATGAGCAGCCAAGCAGACCCTAAGCCAGAGATACCTCTCGCCTTTGGCGGGTTGTATGGGCCCTGAAGATTTCTTCAGAATTAGGCCATCACTCACTTAATATCACCAAATTGGGCGTCGGGGATGGCACCCTTTTTGGTGATATTTTCTCTGTAATTTAAAAATGTCGATATTTTACTTCCAATTCTTGTAACATTTGCTATCTTTTGTTCACAAGTTTGGGAGGATTCTATGTTTACTACATTAAAGCACTACGCCGGCGCATTCGCCTTGGCGGCACTCGCAACGACAGCTGGCGCCGAAGAATTGCGCATTGGTACAGCTTCTCTTGGCGGCGCGTTTTACCCAATGGGTCAAAGCATTTCGAACGTCGTGAACAAGCACGCGGGCAACGACATTTCGATGGTTCCTGTTGTGACAGGCGGCTCTGTTCAGAACCCTAATCTGGTCGCTTCTGGCGAAGTGGAAATCGCAATCACCAATAACAACCTTGCGGTCCTCGCGATTGGTGGCAAGGGCCCATATACGAAGGCAGGCCCGATTGATCTGGGCGCGGTTGCTGCGTTGCACCCATCCGTTTTGCACATGATGGTTCTTGCGGATAGCGATATCCAAACTTTCGAAGACCTTGCGGGAAAGCGCGTTGCAGTTGGTCCAGCCGGTGGCGGTACACTTGGTTTTGTGAACTTTTTGATGCCTCTTCACGGTATGAGCATCGAAGACATCACGCCAAGCTTTGTCTCTTACTCTGACGGCTTCAGCCAATTGACCGATGGCACAGTTGACGCCGCATTGGCCTTGTCCGGTTATCCAGCGGGTGCGGTTATGCAGGCAACTGCAGGGGCTGAGCTACGGTTTATCTCGTTCTCCGAAGGCAAGCTCGACGAAGCTTTGGCAAACAACGGTGCATATGTGCCTGTTGAAATCGCACCTGACGTATATGGAACGGCAGAAGGCGGCAAAGTCATCGGCGTGAACAACATGCTGGT
>NZ_JBDWVM010000130.1:0-2675 GCF_039984035.1 Planktotalea sp.
TGGGCGCCGGCGGAATGGCGCGATGGGAATATAGCCTGAACGAAAACCAGGCGTTTTGGGATGACCGATTGCTGGCGATGTTGGGCATCACAGATGGGGAAAACCATAGGGCCGGTGACGCGTGGGCCAGTTTCATTCACCCTGATGACCGCGCGGGCGTCGTGGCTCATAGTGAGGAATGTCTAGAGCAGGGTAAAGATGTGGCGCGCGATTACCGAATGGTGACCGCTGACGGGGCGGTGATTCATGTGCGCAGCCGGGGGAAATACGTCGAAGATGAAGAAACCGGGCCGCGTTACTACGGCGTGAATTTTGATATCACAGAGGATAAATTGCGCGCGCAAGAGCTGGAAATCGCGCGGGCCGGTTTGGAACATGAGAGCCGCCATGATGCGCTAACCGGTTTGGCAAATCGCAGGCGTTTGGATGAGGTCTACACGGAACATATTGAAATAATGTCCGAAAAATCAGGGCGGCTTGCCGTGCTGCATTTTGATGTCGATCTGTTCAAACAAATCAATGATACGATGGGGCATGATGCGGGCGATGCGACATTGCGCCATGTCGCGACTATTTTGCAGAAAAACACACCCGACTCGGCGCTTGTATCGCGCGTTGGTGGGGATGAGTTTGTTGCGCTGCTTTTTAATGCGCCGGAAGATGCTCTTTTGGACGAGATGGCCGCGCATATCATCCGCGAGGTGTCGCGCCCGTTTTATTATGGCCCGCAGGAGTGCAACATCGGGACGAGTATCGGTATCTCAGTTGTTGACGGTTTGCCGACCGCAGGGACCAATTTGTTTATCAACGCAGACCTTGCTTTGTACGAAGCAAAAAAGGCGGGGCGTGGGCGGCATCGGTTTTATGACACCACAATGAGCGAAGACGCGAGGCGTCGTAAAAATTCGTCAGACGCCTTACTTGCGGGTTTTGATCAAGGTGAAATCACGTGCTATTATCAACCTCAGTTTGATGCAACCACACTGGAGGTGACCGGCTTGGAAGCGCTGGTGCGTTGGGAAAGTGCGAAATACGGGCTGATGATGCCGGATGAGTTTTTGCAAACGGCCGGGGATATGGGGTTGATTGCGCAATTTGACGATCTGGTGCTGCGTCGGTCTCTTTATGATGTGGGGGTCTGGGAAAAAGCCGGGCTGGTGGTGCCGCGTGTTTCTGTAAATGTTTCGGCGAACCGTCTCAATGACCCGGAACTTGGCGCCCATCTTTCGCGGTTAAATTTACCTTCGCGTAAGATAACATTCGAGCTCTTGGAATCTGCTTTTCTTGATGCGCGCAATGACGTGATCGAGCGGAACCTAAAGATAATAGGTGAAATGGGCATCGATATTGAGATCGATGATTTTGGCAGTGGTCATGCCTCTATTGCGAGCCTTCTCGAAATCGCGCCAAAACGTCTGAAGATTGACCGGTCATTGGTTGCGCCGATCGTTGATCATCAGCGCCAAAGAGATTTGGTGAAAATCATTATTGGCATTGGCCGTATGCTTGATATTCGAGTGGTAGCGGAAGGTGTGGAAACGGCCGCACATGTTCCGATTCTGCAAGAACTGGGGTGTTGCTATTTGCAGGGGTTTGGCTTGGCTCGTCCGATGGATGCACAAGCGACGGAGATGTTTTTATCTGGTCTTGCCGAAACAGGCGGTGTGCTGAAACTTGCGTAAGCTGCGCCAATTTTGTCCTAAATAAAAGGGCGTGAATGTCGTGATCAGCACGTGCGCCACGCCATTTTGGGCGGTGCGGGCCGGAAATCTACGAATGTACGAGCAGCGAAGAGCATCCCGGGCGTCCTTTGTTTGTGATCAAGAACATACCCGAATGTTGCTCGCAGTCGTACCCTATAGGTGTATCAGCGCAGGGGTAATCCAGGGGTGCGATGGACAGTAAGCAAGAGTTTACCCTTGATTTAAATGTGCTCGACCGCGCATTCGTTGATACCACATTCAAATTGAAAACGCTGAGCCTCATCAACAATTTCTTAGCCCGTAAGGGTGGGTATGATCCTGGAGGCAGGGTCGGATTTCATCTAGAAAACCGTGTTTCGAAGGCAGTTGTCATGGCATTGCGCCGGTTGGTGCGTTCTATAAGCGCGGTGAATAGCCCTTAGTTTCCGAGACACCTTCTTGGTTCATATTACGCTGCCTGTTTTCGAAGTCGACGGGCGACAGTATACCGTTCCTGACATGTTTGCGTTTCGGGTTATAGAACATTTCCATGTAGTCGAAGATGTCCTGTCTGGCTTGCTCGGGGGTTTTGTCGGTGCGGCGACGAATGCGTTCACGTTTGAGCAGATTGAAGAAGCTTTCGGCCACAGCATTGTCATGGCATTTCCGCGCCTACTCATTGAATGTTCGAGGTTGTGGGCCCGCAGAAATGCAAGCCCAGTCTCGGCTGGTGTATTGCGCAACTTGATCAGTGTGGATCAACACGGTTTGCTTTGGTTTGCGTCGCCAGACGGCCATCAGCAAAGCCTGTAAGACAAGGTCAGTTGATTGCCGTAATTGCGTGACCCAACCGATCACACGACGCGAGTAGAGGTCGATGACCACAGCCAGATACAAAAAGCCTTCGTAGGTTTTGATATAGGTGATGTCTGACACCCATGCGGTATCTGGTACTGCCACATCAAATTGCCGATCCAATGTATTGTCGACCAC
>NZ_JBDWVM010000131.1:0-16929 GCF_039984035.1 Planktotalea sp.
ATACCATCTTACGCATGCCGATCCGCATCACGAGCATTGCATTTAGGAACGACGCGCTCGCGCAGAAGAGCGCGATGCCTGCGAACCAATAAGGGAAGGCTTCGGCGCGGCCAAACGTTATGTCGTAGATTTGGTGCACGCTGGACAACATCCCGAACAGCATTCCAAACCCGAGCGTTTGACACGCGATGGAAATGCGCACCGTGCGATGGGACAGCAGCTCCACAATGGCGCTGGTCAAGCTGTTGATCTCAAACGGACGGCGCTTTGATTTGGGCAGTGTTTCGTGCAGGCGTAGATGCATCCAGAGCATTGTCATCAGCGAAAACAACATGAACGCCACAAAGATCGCGCGCCAGTCTGCGAATTCAATGATCGTGGTCCCGATCAGCGGCGCAAAGGCCGGCATAACGGTAAACACCATCATCACAAAGGACATCAGCTTCGCCATGCCGCGCCCCTCATAGAGGTCACGAATGACCGCAAGCCCGACGACGCGCGGGCCTGCTGCGCCCAATCCCTGCAACGCACGCGCGGTCAAGACCACTTCCAAGCTCGATGAACTCCACGCGATGAAAGCGCCCAGACAATAGAGCACCGCCCCCAAGGTGATGATCGATTTGCGGCCAAAGGAATCCGACAATGGGCCCGCAACAAAGGTGCCAGCGCCCATGCCAATCACAAAGCTCGTCAAAATCAGTTGCGCACGGTTGGGATCGCTCGGGCTAAGCTCCTGAGCGATTTCCGGCAGTGCGGGCAACATAGCGTCGATGGAAAATGCAATAGTGGCGAAGATCATTGCGAAAAAGGCAATGAATTCAACGCGCCCCATCTTTAAACCGTCAGGTGCGTTCATCAAATTTTACTTTCAAGTGCATTTACATGCAGGTATTTCAGGCGCGCCGAAATTGGCGCGCTTGGGTCACGCGTTTTCCGCTAATTGGGCTTTGACGTCGTTGATCACATTGCGCCAGACGTCGACGGGTTGCGCACCCGGCACCGCATGTTTGCCTGCGATAATAAATGTCGGGACGGAGTTCACACCCATCTTGCGGAATGATGCGTCCTTTTCACGGATGCCTGCAACGTCTTCATCCGTCGCCAGAAGGCGCTGAACGAGACCTGCATCCATGTCACAGCTATCTGCGATATCCGCGAGCACTTCGCTATCGCCAATATCGCGACCTTCTTTAAAATACGCGCGAAACAGGGCGTCAGCGACAAATGATTGGCGTTGTTCGATACCAGCCCAATGGATCAGGCGATGCGCGTTGATCGTATTGGGTGTGCGTTTGATCCCGCCCAAATCAAGGTTGAGACCAATGCTTTTGGCGTGCTCATCGATACGGCCATAGACCTCAACAGCGCGCGCCTTGCCGCCAAATTTGCCTTCAAGATAAGCGCGGCGATCCATGCCGTCAGCGGGCATATCAGGGTTCAATTGAAACGGATGCCATTCGATTTCAAACGGATGGTCCGGCTCTGCCTCCAAGGCGCGGTCGAGCTGTGTTTTGCCGATATAGCACCAAGGGCAAATCGGATCGGAAATGATATCAACTTTGACCATATTGGGCCTCTATCTGGCTGCGCAAAACGCGGCGCAACAGCTTGCCATTGGCACTGGTGGGGAGCGTATCGCTGTGGTGATAAATTCTAGGCTGTTTGTAGCGCGCTAAATGGCGAGTTGCCAGAGCTTGCAATGTGTTTTGATCAACAGCCGCCTTTGCAGTGTAGCACAGAGCAATGACCGTCGTGTCCGCCTTGAGCGTTATTTCGAGCGCGGCGCATTGGGTTACGCCCTCGACGTTCTGAAAGACGGTTTCGATTTCAATGGGCGAGACACGAAAGCCGCCCGCGTTCATCATATCGTCGCGACGTCCCCCATAATGGATCGCGCCGCTCTCATCTTCGCGCCCTAAATCACCCGTCAGAAACCAGTCGCCTTGAAACCTATCGTTAGTGTCATGAGGCGCGCCGAAATATTCGAGCATCAATCCCGCGTCAGACCGGTGTACTGCAATTGCACCCATCTCGCCTGTCGCCGCGCGTTGACCGTTCTCCGCCAGCAAGGCAACACGTCGCCCTGTTTGCGCGCGTCCCAATGCCATTGGCGCGCAAGGTTTGTTGGGGGACGAGGAAATGAAGGTGGAACATTCTGACATTCCAAATGCCTCATAGACCTTCAAGCCTGTGTTAGCCTGCCAAGCTTGATGTATCGAGACAGGCATTTTCTCTCCTGCGCTCAGCGCATGCCTCAGGCATGGCAAAGCGGGGAGTGTCGAACGTATCAATTTGCGAAATATGCCTGGCGCCGCGGCAAAGAGAGTGGCCTCATGTTGTGCAAGAAGGTCGGGAAGGGCGTCGATTGCCGTGCCTTCCTTTGGAATGAGCGCCGTCGCGCCCATCGTCCATGGGTCCATCAATCCGGTTCCCAGCGTAAACGTCCAATTGAACGCCCCAGCGTGCAATAGACGGTCATCGGGGCGCAAATCATACCAGTCTTCAAACATCATGCGCCGCGCCCAGATCGCGCGATGCGCATGCAAAACGGCGCGCGGTGAACCTGATGTGCCTGACGTGAACACGATATAGGCGGGGCGCTCTGGATCGCCAAAATGCCAATCAGCTGCCGGTAAATCATAATAGCTTTGTAAGACGCCGAGAGGAATTTGAGCAGCATCAGGCAGATCAGGCGCTGCAATCGTGTGATCCTGCAAGACAGCCGCTGGGGAAATTTGCTGCGCCATTTTGGTGATTTCTGAACGTGTTAGCGCCGATGATGTTGGCACTGCGATCATTCCAGCGGCGATAGCACCTAAATAAGCGATAGGAAAATCAGCCGTATTGCCCAAGCGCAGAAGCACCACGTCGCCCGCCTTTAGACCCGTTTCAAGCAACCCCTGTGCCACACCGCGCACTGCCGCGTTGAGCGCGCCATAACGCCAACATGTGCTGGTTTCACCCAGCACCTCAAGCGCGATTTTGTCTGGCGTTCGCGCGCCTTGCTCCAAGACATAAGCGGCAAGGTTGAAAGGTGTCGGGCGGGGTGGATGCGGCGTATTTGGCATGGCAAATCGGTAGCCAGCGCGGGCAGTGATTGCAAGCGCATCTCCACAAGCCTATACAAAGACATGAGTAAAAGTCCGAATACATTGATCCGCATCGCCCGTGAAACCGGTCCTGACACCGCGCCAGAACCGCTTGATCTGGGAACGCGCGTGCGTGAACTGCGCAAAAGTCAGGGATGGACCTTGGAAGTTGCGGCCAATCAAGCGGGGCTTGCGCGCTCAACGCTCTCCAAGATTGAAAACGGACAAATGTCTCCGACCTATGATGCATTGAAGAAACTGGCAGAGGGGCTGCAAATTTCTGTGCCTCAGCTCTTTACCGCGCCGCAGCGCGATCAGATTAACGGGCGGATGGCCGTGACAAAGTCGGGCGAAGGCGTTGATCATGCGACAGTGACTTATGAGCATGAATTGCTTGCCGACAATCTCAGCAAAAAACAAATGCTGCCTTACCGCGCCCGTGTGCGGGCCCGCTCATTCGAGGAATTTGATGGCTGGGTGCGCCATGACGGTGAAGAATTTCTATATGTTCTCACCGGCGTGATCCGTCTGATCACGGAGTTCTATGAACCCGTTGAAATGCGCCGCGGTGATAGCGCCTATTACGATGCCTCGATGGGGCATAACGTGATTTCAGTAAGCGAAGAAGACGCCACAATTCTTTGGGTTACGACGCTGCACGATTAAAGGCTGTCACATCAGGTTGCGGGATTTCATCATAGAGCCGAAAATCCGCCGTATCGCGCGCAAGGCTTGCAATGAACATGAGATCTTGCAGCTCTTCCGTGGCTTCACGTACTGTCAAATCATGGGTTTCAGCTAAGACTTTGGTAATCTCGGCAGGTTTTGCTTTCAGCTCCAGCAGGTCTTCGGCCTTTGCATAAGAAAATCGCCGCGCCAATGTTTGCGAATAATTGTGCCAGTCCGTCGTCAATCCGTTCCAGTTCATAAGTGCCTCCGTTGATTAGTCGTATCAACGGTGACACTTATGTCTTACTTTTCAGTTACTGGTGCAAAAACGCTAGTTTTCGTCCCACCACCACACCTCTGGCAAGAACCCTGACCAGTCGCCATAAATCGGCAGCGTGTCAGAATACTTAAGCTCTGCCGCATGGGCGACATTGCTGTAAGGCCATTGATAAAGAGGGATAAAATAGCGACCGGAGATCAAAATACGATCAAGCGCTCGGGTAGCAGCGATGAAGTCTTCTTGGCTTTGCGCCCCCAAGATTTCATCAACCATCGCTTCAGCGGCAGGCATATTCATACCCATCCAATTGCGCCGCCCTGGTTGATCAACACCTTCACTGCCCCAATAGAGATACTGTTCATTACCGGGGCTAAGTGACAGACCGATGCGATAATAGGTCATGTCGAAATCATAGGTCGCTGTGCGCTCTGTGAACTGCGCGTCATCGGTTGCAGAGATGTTCACATCAATGCCCAATCGCTCCAAGGATTGGGTGTAAATATCCATGATCGCTTGGTTTTCCTGATTGCCCTGCCGCAGCAGCACATCAAAACTGAGCTGTTCACCCGCAGCATTCACCATCTTGCCATCTTGAACCGTATATCCTGCGTCCTTCAGCAGGTTCATAGCGGCTCGGATATTCTTGCGATTGCGGGCAGAGCCGTCAGAGACGGGCAGGGTGTAGCCCTCGAGCGCGCCGTCAAGCAGTTGATCTTTGAAAGGCTCAAGCAACTCGGCCACACGTCCCGTGGCTGGGCCGTCTTCCATCCCCAAGATAGAGTTGGAGAAATAGGAAGTGATGCGCGGCTGACGGCCACCTGTTAGCGTATCGTTCACGAATTCAAAGTTGAACGCATGGATCAAAGCCTCGCGCACGCGCCAATCGTCAAAGGGTGCTTTGCGGGTATTCATGACAAAACCTGTCATGCCCGTCGGACGTTGATGCGGAATTGAGGATTTCACAATTTCCCCGCGCTCAATCGCAGGGAAAGTATACTGGGTTTCCCATTTCTCCGCATTATTCTCGCGCATCATTGTCAGTTGACCTGCTTTGAACGCTTCAAACAAAACTGAACCGTCGCCAAAATACTCCATGAGAATTTCGTCAAGGTTCATGGTGCCTTTGCGAAATGGAACGTCCTTGCCCCAATAGTCAGGATTACGGCGCAGCGTGAGCGAGCGGCCCGGATCAACCTCGGCAATCACATAGGGCGAGGTCGCGATCGGAATGTCCTCCAACGTCGAGTTGGCGAAATCCTTGCCATCCCATTGCGCCTTTTTCAGGATCGGGCGCAGGCCAGCGATGAGCGCGAGTTCGCGATTGTCCTCATTAAAGGTGATGCGCACTTTGCGTTCACCCGTTTCTTCGATTCTCTCGATCTTGGACCAAAGTCCGCGGTAACGCGGGTGCCCAACGGTGCCCAAAGTCTCGTAGGACCAAATGACATCTTCGACCGTGACGGGGCTACCATCAGAGAATCGGGCCTCTGCACGCAGGGTGAATTCGACCCATTTTCGATCCTCATCAGTCTCAATCGATTCGGCCAACAGACCGTAAAGCGAGAAAGGTTCACCGTATGAGCGGCCCATCAAACTTTCATAGGCGAGTGAACGCAACTGCCACGGGACCGAGCCTTTTCGAATATGCGGATTGAGCGAATCGAAACTGCCCACTTCACCAAAACTGATCGCGCCGCCTTTGGGCGCCTCAGGATTCGCGTAGGGGAGCGACACAAAGTCTGGTGGAAGCGCGGGTTCACCGTACATAGCTATGCCATGCTTTGGTTCTGCCATTGCCGATAGGGGCAATGCGCAAAGGGCAGTGATATAAGCGATTGGGCGCAACTGTCGCGCGAAAAACTGTGATCTCATTTAGGTGACAATCCCTTAAGTCCTTAGCCTGTGGATAAAAGTCGTAACGCGGCTTTAACGACTATTCAAACTTTTAGCTTGGAGAGTCCAAGTTAAACCCTTATAAAGACCTTACTGCTCGATAGGTTTCTTGCCTGTATGAAACCTGCCTCAATAACTTTACCCCAGCTTCGCGCTGGGGTTTTTTTTTGCTCGCGTCACATGTCATCACAGCTCTGTGTGCTCGCCAAATTCGTGTAAAACAGGCTCCAATACCCCTTATTTTGCAGATGCAGCATGCTATATTGACCACAACGCAAAACACGCATCAGACATAGAAAAGGTGGCGTATGGTACTCAAAGGTAAAACTGCTGTTATCACAGGATCCAATTCGGGAATCGGTTTGGGAATCGCCCGTGAAATGGCCAAGGCTGGCGCGGACGTCGTGCTAAATTCTTTTTCTGATCGCGACGAGGACCACGCCTTGGCTGTGGATATCTCGAAAGAGTTCGGCGTTAACGCGCGTTATATCCAAGCCGACATGTCAAAGGGCGATCAATGCCGCGCGTTGATCGAGAAGTCTGGCGCTTGCGATATCCTCATCAACAACGCCGGCATTCAACATGTCGCGCCAATCGACGAGTTCCCAGCTGAAAAGTGGGATGCGATCATCGCGATCAATATGTCATCCGCATTTCACACCACCGCTGCGGCCCTGCCAGTGATGCGCAAGGCTGGTTGGGGCAGGGTGATTAACATCGCCTCTGCCCATGGTCTGACCGCGTCGCCCTATAAGGCGGCCTATGTGGCAGCAAAGCACGGCGTTGTGGGCATGACCAAGACAGTCGCGCTGGAAACCGCACAGGAACCGATCACAGCGAATGCCATCTGCCCCGGCTATGTGTTGACGCCACTGGTGGAATCGCAAATCCCTGACACGATGCGTGAATACGACATGTCCCGTGAAGATGTGGTTAAGAACGTGCTGCTCAAACGCCAACCTTCCAAAGAGTTCGCAACGACAGAGCAACTCGGCGGCACGGCGGTCTTCCTCGCCTCAGACGCAGCGGCGCAGATCACCGGCACGACAATCTCTGTCGATGGTGGCTGGACGGCGCTTTGATCTAACGAGACCTTTGCAAAGGCCGATCCAATTACGGAGCGGTCTTTGCAACTTTTGAACTCTAAAGACAAAACTGAAGAAGTTTTTTTCTCCACCTCGAACACATTTTCCTAACGCATCAAAAGTTCAAATGCGAAGTCTATGTCTCTGGCAACTTGGGCTGGCAATTGATCAACCGACAAGCTGCTTTGATTATTAGCCGCTTCGATATTGATGTACTGATACGCCACGTCAGGTCTATAAAAGCACATATCGCCGCTCATTCGCGAACGCCTCCACTCACCGTTAAAATCAAAGCCTTTTTCTCCGTTCTGAGGGCGCTGTAAGTGTTGCCCAAACAACCAGCTCTCACAGCAGAGTTCATTTAGGCGTGCCCATGTTTTTTCGGCTTTTTCAGGGCGCGGACACTTTTGACTTGAAATATCTCTAAGTGGAGGTCCGGCCACGAGACGGCGATACTGTGTTCCTTGGATTTGTATCTCAAAGCGAAGACCGTCCGAATTTGGCTCTGTTTTTACAGGTTCAAATGTCACGCAAGGCGTATTGTTAAAGAGAGCGAACCAGACATTTACGTGATCCCCTCTGAATGGATCGTCCGTGTTCGAAATCATGCGTGGAAAATTCGGATTCTTCGAAATCGCTGGTACCTGCTCAATCATAAAATCCTTAAACGCCATTGCTTCGAACTTTAGCAGTGTTTGAGCAAAACCGATTTCGGATAACGATTGCTTCTTTTCTGTTTCAAACCAGAAATGTCTTTCTCTAACTTCTATCGGATCAAAACACTCGTTTGCGACAGTTGAAAGGTGGCCAATCATAGTCAGATAGTCGCCAATATATTGTCGATGTTCCTCTGCAAGTTTTGCAGTGGTATACCAGTGCTTCAAACGCTCTTCCAAATCTTTGTAAAGCAAGGTGGTCCAAGGTGACGGTAGATCAAAGCTTGGCGGCGCGAGCGTCAACAGGATGCGCTTACCTTCACTCGGAAATTTAGCATTGTAGCGTTCTAGCTGTGCTCTATCCGGATAACTCTTTACTTTGTTTTCTATTATGAGCAACGGCCTGTGGCTCCCACGCTCACAAACGGTTATGTCCAAGCCCCGCTTTTCACGATCTACACGACAGGCAGCCAATTGCACGTCGAAAGCCGCAAACAGCGTTGCGGGATAAGTCTCGAATAGCCAAGATAGAAAATCCGAATGAAACAGTTCTCTGGAACCAAGCGACATTCGCTGCATTGGAGATTTCGTCAACCAGTCAATTGCAATGCTGAGTTTACCCAAATCGATTTTCCTATTGCTTCAGTTTTCAAACATAAGATGGAAAACTTCCGCCAAAGTTCACCACGCGTTTGTAGTCTTAACAGCGCGCAATGCCGGAGAACCACACAATGTTACAATCGAAGACGCCTCATTCAAATGCTGGGCTTTTGCCATTCCATCATCATGAGGTAGGGCATCTTCTGGTAGGCCTCGACCCGCTCTATAGGGCCGCCAGAGGGTTGCGGTTCATCAAAGTGGGTCAAAACCAATCCGTGCTCCAAGAACCATTGCATGTAGCTCGACAAAGGGCGGTGCCAGTTCTGAATGCGCAGACCATCCCACTCAAACCAGTCTTTTTGAACGTCCAAATATCGCCCCAAAGGCCTTAGCTCTTCGCCCGTATCTTTACAGTAGCGGCGACCAATCGCAGCGCTGGAGGTTGAAAAGCTCGATAGATTGGCGACGAGGATACGGCCGTTAGGTTTCAAGACCCTGAACATCTCAGAAATGGCCTTTGCGGGATCATCGATATCGATGAGGGCCAAATAGCTCACGATCAAATCAAAGCTTTCATCTTTAAATGGAAGCTCTTCTGCAAAACCTAGGGTGTATTGTCCTTTCGGATCACTCTGTTGGGCCGCTTCAATCATTGCAGGAATAGGGTCCAAGCCAACGGTTTGCACGCCCATGGACCCTAATTTACGGCAAAAGCGACCCTCACCACAGCCAACATCCAAAGCATTTTGCGGATGGGCCAAGGCAACGCGCGCAAGCATCGGTGCATCTAAAACAAACTGCCGCGAAAAATCACCGTCGTCGCCTGTGCGCTTAATCCAATTTGGCGCAGAGGTTTCCCAGCCGTTTTCGTCCAGATCACGTGTTGTCATGTTGCAACTCCATACATCTTTTGAAGGGGTCCAAAAAAAGGCACCGGCAAACCCAATCTAAAAGGGTTTTACCGGTGCCTTGGTCTAGAGCAAGATGAAGTTTACTTTTCTGGGATCAATCCCTTTGGATTGAACCTGAGAACCACCAACAGAACGATGCCCATTGTCAGCAAACGCATATGCGCGGCGCTTTCCAGCAAGTGTTCTTTCAAAGCACTGCCTTCGGCCATGCCCGCAGTGATCACACCCATGAGCCAATGCCCCATCGGTTCCACTTGAATCCACAGATACCAGATCAGGAAGCCACCCAGAACGGCGCCAAAGTTGTTACCAGAGCCGCCCACAATCACCATCACCCAAACCAGGAAGGTAAAGCGCAGGGGTTGATAAGTGCCCGGGATCAACTGACCGTCCAGCGTGGTCATCATCGCGCCAGCAAAACCACAGATGGCACTGCCGATGATAAAGACCTGTAGGCGGCGCGCGGTGACGTCTTTGCCCATGGCTTCGGCAGCCACTTCGTTGTCACGGATCGCGCGCAGCATGCGGCCCCATGGGCTTTTGAGCGCGAGTTGCGCCATGATCAGAAGAATGATCAGTACCGCCGCAAAGAGGAAGGAATAGTTCGCCTTAACCCAAAGCGTTGAGGCCTCGACGGCATCAAAGCCAAAGCTCGCCGCGCGCTCAATGAAGGCTGGATCTTGTTGCAGATCAACTTCCTTAGGTACAGGACGATCAAGGCCTGCCACGTTCTTCACGCCGCGCGTCAGCCAATCTTCGTTCTTCAGGATCGCAATGATGATCTCTGCAATGCCGAGTGTCGCAATAGCGAGGTAGTCAGAGCGCAGACCAAGCGCCGTTTTGCCAATGATCCAAGCAGCGCCAGCGGCCAGTAGGCCGCCAACGGGCCAAGACAGGATGATGGGCAAGCCAAGCCCGCCTAAGAAGCCTGTTGCGGCAGGATCGATCTTTTCAATCTTGAGAACAGAAGGATCGAACAATGCGCGGAAGAGAAAGAAACCGCTCACGAGCAGAACGATCATCACGAGAGTGCGCGTTTTGCTATGAGGTTTACGCGTCATCACCAGCACGGCCAATACGATCACGATCGCGCCCGTAAGCAGCGCAGCAAGGATGCCAAAGCCGCCCGCGCTCCACGCCTCATAGACAGGGTCGTGCGAGACGAGCACCGCCGCGAGACCACCAAGGGCCACGAACCCCATGACGCCCACATTGAAGAGGCCCGCAAAGCCCCATTGCAGGTTCACGCCAATCGCCAAAATCGCAGAGATCAGGCAGAAGTTCAGCAAGCCAAGCGCTGTGTTCCAGCTTTCGGTCATGCCTGTGTAGATCAGCAAGCCAGCCATGACTGCGAACATTGCTGTGTTTTTGAGTTGTTCGGTCATACTGATTTCCCCGAAAACAGGCCTGTCGGCTTAATGAGAAGAACAATGAGCAGGATCATGAAGGACACCGCAAATTTGTAATCGGTGCTGAGCAGTTGCACGAGGCTGGAAGGCTCCAAGCTTTCGGGCATCAAGTAGGTCAGCACTTTCTTCCATGCGTAGGTTATGGTGATTTCGGAAAAGGCGATGACAAAACCGCCCGCAATCGCGCCAATCGGGCTTCCTAAGCCACCGACAATTGCAGAAGCGAAGATCGGTAGAAGCAGTTGGAAGTAAGTGAAGGGCTTGAAGCTTTTGTCGAGGCCGTAAAGCACGCCAGCAACGGTCGTGATCGCAGCCACGATGATCCAAGTGTACATCACTACGCGCTCAGGATTGATGCCAGAGAGCAGCGCCAAATCTTCGTTATCCGAATAGGCGCGCATGGATTTGCCTGTGCGCGTGCGGTTGAGGAACCAGAAGAGCAAGGCCACGACGATAACAGCCGTGACGACGGTAATCCCTTGGGATGTCTTGATCGCCAATCCCTCGCGCAGGCCTGTCATTTCTTTGAACGTGCGTGCGTTGATGATGAAGCGTTCACCATCAGAAAAACGTTGCTCCCCCGGTCCAATGGCAAAGCGCACCAGACCGTTCATAATGAACATCACGCCCATAGAGACGATCACAAGGATCACGGGCTTCACCTTCTGTTCGCGGTAAAAGCGATAAACGAAGCGATCTGTGAAGAGCACCATCACGGTACAGGCCAAGATGCCAAAGGGCAGGGCCAAGAGAACCGTTGGAAGGGGGCCGAGGTTGATCCCCGCCGACTGCATCCACCACGTAATGAAGATGGTGAACATCGTCCCCGCCGCCATCGTATCGCCATGCGCGAAATTCGAGAACCGCAAGATACTGTAGATAAGCGTCACACCCAGCGCGCCGAGCGCCAATTGGCTGCCATAGGCAACCGCAGGAATGATGACGAAATTGGACAGCGCGACAATCGCGTTTAGTAAATCAATCATGAGCAAGACCCCAGATAGCTAATCACCAAAGGGCCTTCGACGTAATGCAGCGAATAACGTGCATCGCCGCCCGTCGCGATGGTGAGCAATTCACGCGCATCAAACGTGCCACCCGAAAGCGACATCGCAGTGCCAGAGCGTACGCCCAATACAGGCGTCGTGCCATTGACCGAAACAAGGTTCGCCTCAACCACCATATCGGTTTCGACCAAACCACCAGCGCGACCGGACACTTCCATCTCGAACGTGGTATCGGTGCAGGCTTCCCCCTCAAAACACTCCGTTGCGAAGGTGCATTGTAGGGCAATAGCGTTTTGCGAGGGCGCGGTGTCTACCGTCAGCTTTTCAGGCACTTGACCAAAACCATTGGCATCAGGCTTTTGCCCGAAACTGCCCGATTGGCCCGTTTCTTGCGCATATGCTGCGGTGGACAAAGCCAAGGTACACATCAAAGCGTTTATCTTTTTGAGCGTCATATCCTTATCCCCCCAAAAAGCTTTTGCGCACTTCAGGGTTCGCAAGAAGCGCTTTACCTGTGCCCGTGAAACCGTTGGCACCTTGCACAAGCACATATCCCTTGTCGGCGAACTCTAGCGCTGGGCGCGCGTTCTGTTCGACCATCAGGATAGAAATACCTGTGCGCGCAATCGCGATGATGCGATCGAAAAGCTCGTCCATCACGATAGGTGACACACCCGCTGTCGGCTCATCCAGCATCAAAACTTTTGGAAATGTCATCAACGCGCGACCAACAGCAACTTGTTGACGTTGACCACCAGAGAGTTCGCCAGCGGCTTGTGCGCGCTTGTCCCGCAGGATCGGAAACAGGTCGTAGACCATTTCGATACTTTCGCGGATGTCGTCTTTACGAATGAAAGCACCCATTTCAAGGTTCTCTTCCACAGTCATCGACGTAAAAATGTTAGAGGTTTGCGGCACAAACCCCATGCCTTTGCCCACGCGCGCTTGCGGCGTTAGCTTGGTAATGTCTTCACCGCCGAGCTTGACCGTGCCTTCGCGCAGGTTCAGCATGCCAAACACCGCCTTCATCGCCGTGGATTTACCCGCGCCGTTCGGCCCAACAATCACAGCGATTTCGCCCTTTTCAACGGCCAGCGTACAGCCGTGCAGAATATCAGCACCGGTGCCATAGCCGCCGGTCATGTTTTCCCCAATCAGAAACGGTTCACTCATGCGCCCATTCCTTCTGTGGTTTTGACATGCTGAGAGAGTACGCCAAAAGCATCAGGGCAACGCCCCACATTAAACCATTCATCATCAAACGGCTTCCTTGTTCTTAAGACCCGTGCCCAGATAGGCTTCGATCACTTGCTCATTGGCCTTGATTTCATCAATCGTGCCAGTGGCCAGTTCTTTGCCCTCGGCCATCACAATCACCGGATCGCAGAGACGACCAATGAACTCCATGTCATGTTCGATCATGCAAAACGTATATCCGCGCTCTTGGTTAAGCCGCAAAATCGCATCGCCAATGGTGTTGAGCAGCGTGCGGTTCACGCCGGCGCCCACTTCATCCAGAAATACGATGCGCGCGTCGACCATCATGGTGCGGCCCAGCTCCAGCAGCTTCTTTTGACCGCCAGACAGATTGCCAGCCTTTTCATCCGCCAAATGCGAGATTGTCAGAAAATCCAGAACTTCATCGGCCTTTGCCTTTAGCGCGCGTTCCTCATTGGCAATGCGCGTGCGTCCAAACCAAGTGTTCCACAGCGTTTCACCCGATTGCGCGCCAGGCACCATCATCAGGTTCTCGCGGCAGGTCATGGAACTGAACTCATGCGCAATCTGAAACGTACGCAGCAAACCCTTGTGGAATAACTCATGTGGCGGCAGGCCTGTGATGTCTTCACCGGCCATAAACACCCGTCCCGAGGTCGGGGGCAGAACACCCGCGATCACATTAAAGAGAGTGGTTTTGCCCGCGCCATTGGGGCCAACCAATCCGGTTATAGAGCCTTCGGCGATTTCAAGCGATGCACCATCGACAGCATGAAAGCCGCCAAAGTGCTTGTGCAGGTTTTCGACCCTGATCACATATTATCTCCCATAATAAGCGTCTTAGCGCGCTTGTCAGTTGTCCGTTCATCAGCGGATTTTCTCAGCAAACCCCGCTGTTCAGGATCAGTGGCAGAGACTAGGCAGGCCTATCGGAATTGAAAAGCCTAATAACGCAAATCGCTTCACTAATTTGCCTGAAATTTAGGCACGAGTGGACAAGTTGTTCAGGCCGCATATCTTATAGTCAAAGCTGCACCGCACCTAAGGAGACCCCCATGTCCCTCACACGACGTTCTTTTATAGCATCGGCCTGCGCCACGCCGCTCTTTGCCCCTGCAGTTTTCGGGCAAAGCAACATGCAGATCACCCAAATCGCTGGCGGTTTTGATGCGCCTTGGGCGATTGGCTTTGCGGGTAATGGTGTGTTGGTCACAGAGCGCGATGGCGCATTGATCTATCTCTCTGGCACCACACGGCGCACGGTGAGCGGTCTGCCAGAAATCGCCGCAAACGGGCAGGGTGGTTTGCTTGATATTCTGATCCCACGCAATCATGCTCAAAGCCAACTGATCTTCATGACATATGCAAAACCACAAGGTCGGCGCGAAGGCACAGCAATCCTGCGGGCCCGCTTTGATCCTGAGCGCGCCGCGTTGACAGAGGTTACGAGCATCTTTGAGATGCGCCGCGGCTCAAGCGGGGGGCGTCATTTCGGGTCTCGCTTGGTCGAAGGTCCTGACGGCACGCTTTTCGCCAGCATCGGGGATCGCGGCGATCGCGAGCAGGCGCAGAACACCGAAACACATAACGGCACAATCGTGCGCGTCACCAAGACGGGAGCAGTGCCCAGCGACAATCCCTTTGTGGGGCGTTTGGGGCATCTCCCTGAAATCTGGTCCTACGGGCATCGCAATCCCCAAGGTATGACGCTCGATCTGAAGGGAAACCTGTGGGCGCATGAACATGGGGCCAAGGGCGGCGATGAAATCAACAAGATCGAAAAGGGTGCAAACTACGGCTGGCCTGTCATTTCCTATGGCACCCATTATTCAGGCGCAAAGATCGGGATCGGCACAGCGCAGGAGGGCATGCAGCAACCTGCCCATTTCTGGGATCCGTCCATCGCGCCGTCGGGATATATGATTTATTCTGGCAAGCTGTGGAAAGAATGGCGCGGCCATCATTTTGTCGGCAGCCTGAAGTTTGACTACATCTCGCGGTTAACAGGATCGCCATTGAAAGAAGTGGCACAAATCAAATCAGACGCCACAGCGCGCGTGCGCGACATCCGCGAAGCCGCTGATGGATCGATCTGGTTTTTGTCCGTTGGCAATGACGGCCTATATCGAATGTCACCGAGCTAAACGCAAAACAGGCACCCCGTCTTCAACGGGATGCCTGCGACTTCGACGTTTGCTGACTTAGAATTCGTAACCGAGGACCAACGACACGGTGCCATCGCTGTCATCTGCGTCTTCGTAAAGAAGACCAACACTTGCACCGCCCGCGAGCGCATAGGTCACGCCGATTTCACCGTAAATGTTGCCATCTGCTTCGCTGCGACCCACTTCAGTTCCAATCGCCCAAGTGTCGTTGAATGCCCATTCGCCCGAGAGGGTCAAATCAGTCGTAGCCGCCTCAAACGCGTATTCGGCCTCAAGCCCCACGGTGATCGCTTCACCAAGGCTGAGTTCGGTGCCGAGGATCGCGCTCGTTTCCGCGTCAGTCACGTTATACGTCAATTCGCCGTAAACCGTCGCGTTATCAGAAACCGAATATTCCGCGCCGAGGGTCAATTCATAGTTTTGGAAACCTGTGTTATTCCAAAAATACCCTGTGACCGTCAGACCGTAGGTGCCTGCGCCAGATTCAACTGCATAGCCCGTGTAAAGGCTTAGTTCGAAATCGTCTGTTGCTTCATCGATGGATTCGATACCAAGACCACTGGTGAAACCGCCTTGCGCAATTTCTACGCCGGCTTCGTAGCCAGTCGATGCTGCGCCAAGACCGGCCCCCGTAAGATCCGCGCCATAGGTCAGTTCAACACCGCCAGAGACTTCGATTTCCTGCGCTGCGGACAGGGTTGGGACTGCAAGAGCAGCGGATGCTGCCAGCAAGAGGGACTGTGTGATTTTCATGATCTACTCCATTAACCTGATTCATTCACTAAGGTTAAGAAATAGAGAAGTCGAGTGTTTCTATCGGATTCTTTTGCTTGCCGCTTCGGCAGATCAAAAAATAGGCGAATTCAGATTCATTACATCACTTTGACACACCAAAAATTAGATGTGTCACAAGCAAACACATCATCAATAACAATAAGTTAGACGAGTTATTTCAACTTAAATTGAAAGTCGGGCCGCCTGTGCGCCACGTTCGCGGTAGGGCGTCGTGTCATAATGCGCGCGGTAGCATTTTGAGAAATGCGACGGTGACGCAAACCCGCAAGCCAGCGCGACGTTAATCACGCTCATGTCGGTCTGCATCAACAAGTTGCGCGCTTTTTGAAGGCGCAGCTCCATGTAATATCGTTTCGGCGAGCGGTTCAAATAGCGGCGGAACAGGCGCTCTAACTGGCGCGTGGACATGCCCACATCCTTGGCCAGAACCGAGGGGCTGATTGGCTCTTCGATGTTGTTTTCCATCATCTGAATAACGGCGCTGAGCTTTGGATGACGCACACCAATACGTGTCGGGACTGACAGGCGCTGCGTGTCTTGGTCGGTGCGAATGGAAGAGTAGATCAACTGGTCCGCAACCGCATTGGCAAGGTCCTCACCGTGGTCTTGCGCTATCAGTTTCAACATCAGATCGATTGAAGACGTGCCACCAGCGGTGGTCATACGGTTGCCATCGACAACAAAAACCGACTTGGTGAGTTCAACTTCGTCAAATTCCTCAAGAAAGCTATCCTGATTTTCCCAATGGATCGTCGCGCGTTTACCATCGAGCATACCCGCCTTGGCCAAACTGTAGGCCGCGGTGCAAAGTCCGCCGAACACCAAGCCTCGGCGCGCTTCGCGGTGCATCCAATTGGTCAGCTTCTTGGTCGTCGCAAATTGAATATCAACGCCGCCGCAGAGCATTACAGTATCATCACGCTGAAGTTCACAGAGATCAGAATCAAGCTTGAAACCAGTGCCAGCAGAGCACGACACAGCTTCGCCGCCCTCACCAATCACGGTCCAACTATAAAGCTCTTTACCAGACAGACGGTTCGCAATTCTCAGGCTTTCTAAAGCCGCAGAGAAACACAGCAGGGTAAAATCCTGCAAAAGTACAAAGACGAAACGACGTGGTTTATTCGTGTCAGTTTCGACGTGTACCTGAAC
>NZ_JBDWVM010000132.1:0-5522 GCF_039984035.1 Planktotalea sp.
TAAAGCAAAGGCATATTCGGGCCAATTGGAACGGCATGCCAAAAAGAGCTGACAACTGTCACCTAAAAGACAACGCAAGACGCGGTGAATCGCTTGACGCCTATGTGTTAAAGTCCTAGGAGGACCGAACAGATTTATCGCGCTGGCGAAAGCCGCGCCCATTTTTTGTTCGCAAGGGTTCGCTTTGCAACAAACAACACGAGGAAATGCCCATGTCGCGCCGTTGCGAATTGACCGGAAAAGGCCCGATGACGGGCAACAACGTAAGCCACGCTAAAAACCGTACACGTCGTCGGTTCTTGCCGAACTTGAACGATGTTACGTTGCAGTCTGAAACATTGGGTCGCGGCGTTAAGCTGAAGATCTCTGCAGCAGCGCTTCGCTCTGTTGATCACCGTGGTGGTCTGGATCAGTTCCTTGCAAAAGCAAAAGACGCTGAGCTGTCTGACGGCGCGTTGAAAGTGAAAAAAGAAATCGCAAAAGCGCAAGCGGCAGCAGCCTAAGCCTTTTTCGACATTTCGAACGTTTTGCACCCCGTAGCTCCGCGCTGCGGGGTGCTTCGTTTTGTCTGTTGATCTCTTTGGGGGGCAGGCATAGGTCCGAGGTATGACATTGCCTTCGCATATATTGGGCGCCTTGCTCGCTCTTCTTGTGGCCTTCACGGCGCAAGGTGCAGCCGTTGCGCGCACGATGCCAGACGCGACTGGGCAAATGGTGATTTGCACGGGCACAGGGCCAGTGATGGTCTATTTTGATGAGCATGGTGAACCCACTGCGCCGCCGCAGCTCTGCCCTGATTTTGTAAGTTCTTTGATCGTGGCGTTGGATGTGCCCGCGATCGAGTTATCTGCGATGGGTCGCTGGCACCGTACAGACGCGAAGATCGCACAATTTGACTTTATGCCCTTGTCGCTGGGCGCGCCGAATGCTCGGGCCCCGCCTGTTTTAGTTTAACGATCAAAAATCATTAAACTCATTCCAGACAAGGAGACATGAAAGATGTCTTTCACTTCGAAAACCGTTGCCATTGCGATTGCGCTTTCCACCGCTTTACCCGCATTTGCCGAAGGTATTATGGTCCATGACGCCTATGCACGCGCTGCGCGTCCGGGCGCACCGACAGGCGCTGCCTTTATGCAAATTATGAACCATTCAAGCGAAGATGATCGTTTGCTCAGCGTTGCGTCTGAAGTCGCGAAGCGCGTTGAGTTGCACACGCACAAAGACCTCGGCGAAGGCGTCATGAAAATGATGGAAATCGAAGAGGGTTTGGCGATTCCTGCCGGTGGCAAGCATGGTCTGGCGCGCGGCGGCGATCATGTGATGTTCATGGGTTTGAACCAAGATTTCGTACAAGGCGAAAGCGTGGAAATTACGCTGACCTTTGAAAAAGCAGGCGATGTTGTGGTTCAGGTTCCGATTGATTTGGAACGTCAGGATCATGGCGGCATGGAACACGGCGATAAAGCGCATAAACACAAAGATCACTGATCTTTTTATGGGGTCGGGGGCGTTTGCCCCTGACTTTACAGCAAGCTCTCGACCCATTCGGGAACACAAGCGCTCGCTTTGCCGAAAATTGTCTGTTCGAACTGAGAGACGACCGCACTCGGTTCGAGGTTAAGCTCGACTGTCAGAGCACCAAATGCGCTGGCCTCCTGAACAAAACCCGCGGCAGGATACACGTTGCCGGAGGTTCCGATGGCGGCGAACAGATCTGCCTCGCTGAGGTGGTGATAAATCTCATCCATTTGATAGGGCATTTCGCCAAACCAAACGATGTCCGGCCGTGTCGTTTGCGCCGCGCACGTGGGGCATTTCATCGTCTTGTTCATCGCAAGGGGGGCAGGCCAACGGGCATCACAGGACGCGCAGAGCGCACCGTCGAGAAAGCCGTGCATATGCATCACATGTTGCGAACCTGCGGCCGCATGCAAACTATCGACGTTTTGCGTAACGAGGATCAATTCACCTTGAAATTCACGCTCTAGCTTAGCCAAGGCAACATGCGCCTCATTTGGTTTGGCTGTTCGTGCCTGAGCGCGGCGGGCGTTGTAGAAATCGTGCACAAGATCGGGATTGCGCGCAAAGCCCTCAGGCGTCGCCACATCTTCGATACGGTGTTGCGCCCAAAGACCCCCTTCATCACGAAAGGTGCCAAGCCCGCTTTCCGCAGAAATGCCAGCGCCTGTTAGGATAACGATTTTCTTCATGGCTGGCTTAAGAGCACATTTGCTGAGCGCGTGCGCCGAATTCTTTGTAGCGCTTCCAGAAAGATTCGTGACTGGATCGGTCTGACTGGCGAATCTCTTGCGAGCGATGCGGGTTTTTGAAGAAACTCGATGCCAGTTGGTGATCTGATTTTTTCAACGTGCCGCGCGCTGCTTTTTCGATGCAGTTGCACAATCTGCGATTCGCAGCTTTGCGATCCGATTTCACGCATTCGCGCGCAATTCGACCCGCATCCAGTTGAGCTGGAAGCGCAGGGGATAGTAGTGCCGCTACTGTGAGCGTCAAAATAAGGTGTTTCATTGCTTTGCCTCGTGTCCGGCATCGGCGCAGGTCTTGGTGCCCATCGTCTCGAATGCAGGTTGCCTTCGTGGTTAATATAACGCGAAATACTCAAAGTTTCAATTCTTTGAGGCGATCGGCGTCAGTTTGCTCAAACGTCAAAGACCGATGCGCGCATGCGCCACTTGACCAAGGCGCAAAACCCACTCATATCCCAGCTATGACAGAGCTGAGCAAAATCCGTAATTTCTCCATCGTGGCGCATATTGACCACGGGAAATCCACACTCGCTGATCGCCTGATCCAGGAGACTGGCACGGTGAAGGATCGTGACATGCAAGAGCAGATGCTCGACAGCATGGATATCGAACGTGAACGCGGCATTACCATTAAGGCCAACACGGTTCGTATCGAATACAAGGCCGACGATGGTGAAGATTATGTTCTGAACCTGATCGACACCCCCGGTCACGTCGATTTCGCTTATGAAGTCTCCCGCTCCATGCGCGCGGTTGAAGGTTCTTTGCTGGTTGTAGACAGCTCCCAAGGGGTTGAGGCGCAAACGCTCGCGAACGTCTATCACGCAATGGATGCGGATCATGAGATCGTGTCGATCCTGAACAAGATCGATTTGCCCGCGTCAGACTGTGATCGCGTTGCTGAACAGATCGAAGATGTCATTGGTCTTGATGCGACGGACGCCATTCAGGTGTCTGCGAAAACAGGCCAAGGGATTCACGAAACGCTCGAGGCGATTGTCACGCAACTGCCCGCACCGACGGGTGACCGCGATGCACCGCTGAAGGCGATGCTGGTGGACAGTTGGTATGATGCCTATCTTGGCGTTATCGTTCTGGTGCGCATTATTGATGGCGTTCTGAAGAAGGGCGAAAAGATCAAAATGCTGTCTAATGATTCAATTCACCATGTGGATCGAATTGGGGTGTTCCGCCCACAAATGGAAATGATTGATGAGCTGGTTCCAGGCGAGATCGGTTTTCTAACCGCGTCGATCAAACAAGTGCGCGACACACGTGTGGGTGATACGATTACCCATGAGAAGAAGGGCACCGATGAAGCGCTGCCCGGCTTCAAGCCTGCGCAACCAGTTGTTTTCTGTGGCCTGTTCCCGGTTGATAGCGCTGAATTCGAAGACCTGCGCGATGCGATTGATAAGCTTGCATTGAACGATGCGAGTTTCTCGTTCGAGATGGAAACATCTGCTGCGCTTGGGTTTGGTTTCCGCTGTGGTTTCTTGGGTCTGTTGCATTTGGAAGTGATCCGCGACCGGATCGAGCGCGAATACAACATTGAGCTGATCACAACTGCACCGTCTGTAATCTACCACATTCATATGAAGAGCGGTGAGATGCTGGAGTTGCATAACCCAGCTGATATGCCCGATTTGACCTATGTGGATCACTTGGAAGAGCCGCGCATTAAGGCGACTATTCTTGTGCCGGACGAGTACTTGGGCGACGTTCTGAAACTGTGCCAAGATCGCCGCGGTATTCAGGAAGACCTGACCTATGCGGGTACGCGCGCGATGGTGGTCTATGATCTGCCGCTCAATGAAGTTGTTTTCGATTTCTACGATCGTCTGAAGTCGGTCACGAAGGGCTATGCGTCCTTTGATTATCAGATGACGGGCTATCGCGAAGATATGCTTGTGAAGATGTCGATCCTTGTGAACGATGAACCTGTCGATGCTTTGTCCACGATGGTGCACCGTGATCGCGCCGAAATGCGTGGCCGGGCGATGGTTGAGAAGCTCAAGGATTTGATCCCACGCCACATGTTTAAGATTCCGATCCAAGCAGCGATTGGCGGTAAGGTTATCGCCCGTGAAACGCTGTCTGCGATGCGCAAAGATGTGACCGCGAAATGCTATGGCGGTGATGCGACCCGTAAGAAGAAGCTACTCGAGAAGCAAAAAGCGGGTAAGAAGAAGATGCGCCAATTCGGGAAAGTGGATATCCCGCAAGAAGCATTTATCTCAGCGCTTAAGATGGATAACTGATGGTAAGGTGCGTGGTATCACGCACCCTACGCCGTGACTTTTTGTAACTTTGCAAAAGATGTGAACTCCCAGTGCTCTGGGCGATTTACCAATCCATGACGCACTGGATCCATCCAGCACATGTCCATATGCGCGTCGAAATCAGTCTTGCTGCGAATATGATGCTCCCAAAAACGACGATGCCAGATACCGCGCTCTTTGCGTTTGAGATCGCTGGATCGTTGAGATCCTTTGGGTAGTCCATGTGAAAACCGGGACTTGATGACGCGCCATCGCGTTGAAAAATCATGATCTTCTGCTGGCAACGTCCAAATGCAATGCATGTGATCTGGTAGCACCACCCAAGCATTCACAGTTACCGGCCTTTCGCGCAAAGTGCGTTGCACTGCGCTGCGCAAAAGATGAATTTCGCGGAGCAGTAAATCGCTCCCATGAGTTCGTAGACCGACCGTGAAGAAGATCGTAGCGCCTGGAATTTTTGGTCGAAGATAATTTGACATGGCTAAGTTGTGTGCGTTCAAGATTAAGATCATATGAACGCCCGTAAGGTGCGTGATACCACGCACCCTACATATATCTGTTACATAACAAGACTAGACGCGCGGTAGGAGAACAGACATGACAACATATGCAATAAATGGCCTTGGCCGCATTGGTAAACTCGCACTTCGCCCCCTGATTGAAGGTGGTGCTAAGATCGCATTTTTGAACGACGCGATAGGCGATCCTGAGATGCATGCCCATTTGCTAGAATTTGATACGGTGCATGGCCGTTGGGATGCTGATTTTTCTTATGATACCGACAGTATTTCCATAAACGGAACCAAGCTTCCTTTATGCAAAACGCGAAATCTGACGGAACTCCCACTGGATGGGGTTGATGTCGTCATCGATTGTACCGGTGCATTTAAGACCGAAGCCAAGCTTGCCCCATATTTTTCTGCTGGTGTGAAGAAGGTGATCGTGTCCGCCCCAGTCAAGGTCGGCAACG
>NZ_JBDWVM010000133.1:0-11494 GCF_039984035.1 Planktotalea sp.
TGATCGGCGCTTCGACCACAATCGCGTAAATCACGAGCGCCACAGAGGGTGGGATCAAGATCCCCAAGGTACCGCCCGCCGCCAAGACGCCTGTCGACAGCCCCTCGTGATATTTTAAGCGGCGCAATTCCGGTAGCGCCACGCGGCTCATCGTGGAGGCGGTGGCGATGGAGGAGCCGCTCACGGCGCCAAACCCTGCGCAGGCCAGAACGGTCGCCATGGCAACGCCGCCTTTGACCTTACGGGTCAAGGCACTGAGACCTTGGAATAAATCGCGGCTCAGGCCCGTTTCGGCGGCAAGAAACCCCATCAAAACAAAGAGCGGCACAACGGAAAGATCGTAATTCGCTACCGAGTTCCAAAGCGCTGTTTTGAACTGGAGCAAGTAAGGGCCGAACTTGATAAAGGGCGACACGAGGCTCAGAACCCATGTTCCGACAATGCCCGTCAGCAGCATCGCCAAGGCCACGGGAATCCGCAGCATGATTAGGATAAACAACGCAGCGAGCCCGTAGACGCCGACCATTTCACGTTCCATCTGCAGTCTCCAATGGAGCAAAGGTATTGATCAGCGCAGCGCCCGACCACAGGATGCAAGAGACGACCGCGAAGGGCATGAAAATCCAAACGGGCCAACCTAAAACGGTTGTTTCTACGTTGTCTGATCTGACTTCGGCGGTGCCAATCACCAACATATATGCGATCCAAAGCGTCAACCCCGCGAGGACAAGCCCTGACAAGTTTGCGACCGCTCGGTTCGCCCAATCTGGCGCATATTGCATGAACACATCGACAGCCGCATGCGCCTTGTGCAGTTGCGCATAGGGGAACATCGCAAGCGCTGCGACGCCGATGAACATCTGCACCGCGTCTTCATAGCCGGGCAAGCCCGAGACGTTGCCGCCCCAAGTTTTGGCAATCGCATTGCCGGTAAAGCCAGCCGCATTGATCGCGGTGGCGAAAACAATCAAGAGAAGCAACGCGCCGCCAAACAGGGCCCATCCACTAATAATTTTGATGAGAAAGGCCCTGATGGACATGCGCGTTCCTTATTTTACTTGCTGTTTGCAGCAATCGCCGCGCGGGCACTGCTCAGCAATGCTTCGGCGTCAATGCCTGCGCCGCTCGCCTCTTCAACCCAACGGGCAACCGTCGCGTCAAAGGGCGCTGCGAATTCGGCCGTTGCCTCTGCTGAAAGCTCGCTCACCGACTTGCCCGCATCAAGCGCGCGCTTTTTGCCGACAGGTTCGATATTGTTCCACGCATCGCCCATGGCAGCAGCAATCGCCATGCCTGATTGCGCGTCAATCACCTGCTGCAAGTCTTCTGGCAGCGAATTGTAGCTGTCCAAATTCATCGCAAACAAGAACGTTGCAGTGCCAAAGCGCGCACCGTCAGCCAATTCGACGGAAGCCTCCGTTAGATCAGCCAAGCCCAAGGGGATCGCGACCTCAAACGGGACGAGCCCTGCATCAACCGTCCCTTTTGACAAGGCTTGTGGCAAGGCCGGAACAGGCATGCCAACAGGCTCCGCACCCATTTCTTCCAGCATCCAAGCGCCCGTCCGCGATGGGCTGCGCACTTTTAGACCCTCAAAATCCGCGAGACTGGTGAGATTGCCACTGGAGAGATGCAGCGCATTACCCGTGTGCACATGAACGAGCAGTGGATGCACATCTTTGAAATCTTCAGACAGCACGTCCATCATGTCTTGGATCGCCAAATTTGTCGCGCGCGCATCCCCGAGGTGAACACTCGGCAATTCGAACACTTCAAGACGCGGGAAAGTTCCGGGCGTGTAACCGGGCACGGTCCAAACGATATCCGCAACCCCATCGCGCACTTGGCTATACAGCTCGGGCGGAGCGCCACCCAAAGCCATCGCCGGAAAAATCTCAAAGGCGATGCGACCGCCAGAGGCTTCTTCGACAGCCTTGGCCCAAGGTTCGATCAGCATCGCTTGCGCGGGTGCTTTCGGGCTCAGGAAATGTTGGATGGAAAAAGTGAATTCTTGCGCGCTGGCAGCCGATGTTAAGCCGAGCACGAGTGCGCTGGCGTAAATCCCCAGCTTCGTAGGTTTAAAAATTGTCATGACGTCCTCCCTGTCATTGCAGCGGTATATTTGCGGACGCAACGCAATCTGGAAATGGACGAAACAAACAAAAAATTGCACTATTCGATCATCCACACTAGATTTCAGCGCGGGCACAGAGAAAGGTCGAAACGTTGAATGCGATCCCAAGCTATGAATTGTACGGCGATCTTCTAGCAGGGGGCCTGTCTGAGACCATCCACCATGAGACCATTAAGGAACGCAGCAGTCGTCACGATTGGACTATTCGACTTCACAGGCATCGAAGACTGGGGCAGATTTTTCTATTCCACTCCCCTGGTGTGTTTTTCCGCATCGGTGACATCGAACACACCAGCACAGAACCCATGATCCTGATCGCCCCGCCGAACGTCCCCCATGGCTTTCTCTTTGCGGAAGACATCTTAGGCGACGTTGTCAGCCTGCGCTTGGATGAATTGCCGACTGATATCCAAAGGCAATTCGATCATATGTCTGCGGAAACGGACATGGTTTTTCCGGAAAGTGAGACGCGCAACTTCGAAAGCGTCGCGGCGGTTATGGGGCAGCTCGGCCAAAGCTTTCATAATCTAAGCGCGAACCGCACTGATTTACTTACGGCGCAGGTCAACCTTATGATGCTTTACCTCATGGGAAACCGCCGCGAAAAAAGCGCCTTTAGACAAGCGAATGTAAAAGGGCATGCAGGCCGCCAAGAAGCGCAAATCGAAGCCTTCTGCAATCTTCTTGAAGAGCATTATCAAGAGCCATGGGCCGTGGGCGAATATGCGCAGCAGGTTGGCGTATCGGCGCCGCATCTCACGCGTTTGTGCCGCTCTATATTAGGCTCTCCGCCAAACAGTTTGGTGCGGCAACGCAGACTTTTGGAGGCAAAGCGCCTGCTGGAATACACCGGCCTGACAATCGCAGAAATCGCGCATAGATGTGGGTTTCGGGATGCGGCGTTCTTTAGCCGGACTTTCAAATCGACCCTTGGCGCGACGCCGCAATCTTATCGGAAAAATCTCGCGCCTCGGTCTTAGCGCAGCCCAATTCGGGCAAAGCGACCCTGCGCTAAAATTTCGACAAACACAGGTATTTATGCCACCAAATGCACGCTTGCCGCCCGACTTCGCACCTGCGTCGTTTTTGTTTGTAAAGATTGGGTGACATATGCACTCCAACCCTCTAAGAGGGGGCCAAATGTCACCAGATCGGATTTGGAGCTGCTCGCCTTGTCCAAGCATATGCCCCCCGCCCACCCCTTTGATGATGATAAGCTAAAAGAAGAATGCGGTGTGTTCGGTGTTGTCGGCGCTGCCGATGCTGCGAACTTCGTCGCTCTTGGCTTACATGCCTTGCAACACCGTGGACAAGAGGCAGGCGGCATCGTCAGTCACGATCCGGTTGAAGGCTTCAACTCCGCCCGTCGTTTCGGCTATGTGCGCGATAACTTCACCAAAGCATCCTTGATGGAAACGCTGCCCGGTCCGCTTTCTATCGGTCACGTGCGCTATTCTACGGCTGGCTCAAAAGGCGCGGCTATTCGTGACGTTCAGCCCTTCTTTGGCGAATTCTCCATGGGCGGTGCAGCGATTGCACACAACGGCAACATCACCAACGCTGAAGCCCTGCGCAAAGAGTTGATCGAGCGCGGCTCTATTTTCCAAAGCTCGTCCGACAGTGAATGCATCATTCACCTGATGGCCCGCTCCTTGCAGCGCAACATTCCTGAGCGCATGGAAGATGCCCTGCGCCGCGTTGAAGGTGCGTTTTCCATCGTTGCCATGACCCGCACCAAACTCATCGGTGTGCGCGATCCATTGGGCGTGCGCCCCTTGGTGCTCGGCAAGCTAGAAGGCGACGGCTGGGTGCTCAGCTCTGAAACCTGCGGTCTGGACATCATCGGCGCAGAATATGTGCGCGAGATTGAACCGGGTGAAATGGTCGTGATTACCGCCAGCAAGGGCGTCGAAAGCCACTTCCCTTTCCGTCGCCAAGCCTCGCGTTTCTGCATCTTTGAACATGTTTATTTCTCGCGCCCTGACAGCATCATTGGCGGTCGCTCGGTCTATGAAACACGCCGTCAGATCGGCGTCGAGCTCGCGAAGGAAAGCCCTGTCGAAGCGGACCTCGTTTGCCCTGTTCCAGACAGCGGCACGCCTGCGGCCATTGGCTTTTCGCAGGAAAGCGGCATTCCCTACGCTATGGGTATCATCCGTAACCAGTACATGGGCCGCACGTTCATTGAACCAACAGAGCAAATCCGCAACATGGGTGTGCGCCTTAAGCTCAACGTGAACCGTGCGCTCATCAAAGGCAAACGCGTGATCCTTGTGGACGACAGCGTTGTGCGTGGCACGACCTCGCGCAAGATCAAAGAAATGATCTTGGACGCTGGCGCGGCGGAAGTGCACTTCCGCATCGCCTCCCCCCCCACAGCTTGGCCTTGTTTCTATGGCGTGGACACGCCGCAACGTGACAAGCTGCTCGCCGCGACGATGACCGAAGAAGAAATGCGCGAACATTTGACGGTGGATAGCCTCAAGTTCATTTCGCTCGACGGACTTTACCGCGCTGTTGGTGAAGCCAAGGGACGCGACAAGAAATGCCCGCAATATTGCGATGCTTGTTTCTCTGGTGAGTATCCGGTCATTCCAGCGGATCAGGTCAACAAAGGCTTTGAGTTGAAAGCAGCGGAATAACCGCTATCTTTCATCTTTCTAAATAAACTTTCGCCGAAGGCATGCCGAACATGAGCAAAATAGCACTGGTCACAGGAGCCTCGCGAGGCCTTGGTTTCGCTATGGCCGAAGCGCTGGCAGACACCCATCACGTGGTCGCTGTCGCGCGCACAACGGGCGCATTGGAAGATCTTGACGATCGCATCCAAGCCAAGGGTGGCCAAGCCACGCTCGCGCCCATGGACATCACCAATGAGGGCGCAATGGCGCAGCTCTGCCGTTCGATCTATGATCGTTGGGGCAGCGTCGATGTTTGGGTTCACAGCGCAGTGCATGCCGCGCCGTTGACACCTGCTGCGCATATCGACGCGAAGGATTGGGCGAAATCCATGTCCATCAACGCGGGTTCCATGGGCCTGCTCATCCCCTACATCACCCCGCTTTTGGGCGAATCTGGCACGGCGATGTTCTTTGACGACCAAACCACGGGTGCAAAATTCCATGGCTGCTACAGCGCATCAAAAGCCGCGCAAATCACGCTGGCCCGCGCATGGGCAGCTGAAAGCACCTCAACCGGTCCACGCGTGCTGATTGAAACGCCCCCTGCCATGTCCACAGCGACCCGCTCGCGCTTCCACCCCGGTGAAGATCGCAATGCGCTCGCCCATCCCCGCGATATTGCCGCGGAAATGGTTGCTAAGCTGGTTAAATAACAAAAGCTCTCAGCCAAATGCGCGCCCTGTAACGACAGGCGCGCAACACAGATTGGCTGAGTAACTGTGCGATCTGCGCCTTATTGCTGCGCGATCTTCCGATTTTTGAAATCGATCCCGCCAAGCATCAACGCCAGAAAAATCAAGTTCAGAACGGCGTTAAAAGGCGATCCTGCAACAATCGAAAATGTTGAATCGCAGATGAACCATGACCACGCCGAATACAAAATGACTTTGCGCCCTGCTTGAGGGGCGACTGGCATAACCTCGGTTCCGACGGTCCACACCATTGCGCCCATCCCCGCCGTGAGCCCACCGCCAATCGCGAGCATAAGGCGAATGGTTGCATCAGGAACAGCGGGCGCCGTCGAAAACGGCCAATGCGCCAAGTTCAAAAACAACCGTGCTAATGGGTAAATCGGCGACCACGTCGCGACAGCAAGCGCTATTCCCAAGACAGCGATAATTATTCCGTTGGTGCGCATTTTCTTTTGTTCGTTTGTCATGTCAGGTCTCCTTTGGCGACATGCGCTCTGTTCACATGTTGAGTTGATGCAAAACAATTACCTCGCAGGTAAGTGACCTCATTCATTTTCACGACTAGGCTAAGGATATGACCCAATTCTCAAATCAACTCCGCCAATGGCGTCAAACACGCCGCTTCAGTCAATTAGATCTAGCGCTAGAAGCCAACGTAAGCGCGCGTCACATTTCCTTTCTTGAAACTGGGCGCGCCCGTCCGAGCCGTGAAATGATCGTTCAGCTGGGGGAAGCCTTAACTGTACCTTTGGCCGCGCGAAATCAGATGCTTGCTGCTATGGGTTTTACCCCTCGTTACGAAACGAGAAATTGGGATGAGGCAGACATGATCCCGATGCAAAGCGCAATTGATCGCACTCTTGAACGCCACGCGCCCTACCCCGGCATCGCGATAGACCGACTTTGGAGTTTAACAGGAATGAACGCACCCGCACGGAAAATGTTTGGAATGTTGGGGATGGTTGAAGGCAGTAGTTTGCTAGACAATTTGAACAACCCGGTCATGTGGGAAATGATCGAAAATTGGCCTGAAGTGGCCTATCATAGCATGCTCCGCCTTAGAACAGAAAGCGCAGCGCAGGGCGGTGTAGCTGAACTGGACGCAGCCGCCGTCGCACTGTCAGAGCATGCACAGATCGGGAGCAACACAGGCCCGATAGTGCCGACGGTCTTTCGCATTGGGGATCAACGCCTAGCGATGTTTGGCACGATTGCGCAATTTGGCACTGCAGAAGACATCGCTCTGGAAGAACTCAAAATTGAACTTTTCTTCCCTCTGGACGCGAGCACGGAGACCGCTCTGAAAGCAATGTTTGAGGAGGATTAATCCGGTTCAGGTTGAACCAATTGAACCCGAGCAAGAGCACCTAGAAATGATCGAAGCCTCAAGCGAAACGCCTTAAGCCTTTACGCCCCCTTGCCCCTCCACTATGCATCTTAAAAGCGGATAAAGGGGCAGATATGCGCATTCTCATCACCAATGACGACGGGATCAATGCACCGGGCCTCAAAGTGCTCGAAAAGATCGCCCATGAACTCGCTGGTGACACGGGTGAGGTCTGGGTCGTTGCCCCCGCGTTTGAGCAATCAGGCGTGGGTCACTGCATCAGCTACACCAAGCCAATGTTGATCTCAGAGCTTGAACCACGGCGCTACGCTGTAGAAGGTTCTCCTGCGGATTGCGTTCTTGCAGGCCTGCATCACGTTATGACAGATGTCCGCCCTGATCTGATCCTATCTGGCGTCAACCGCGGCAATAACTCGGCTGAAAACACGCTCTATTCTGGCACCATTGGCGCTGCAATCGAAGGCGCGTTGCAAGGGGTGACCTCTATCGCATTGTCGCAATATTTCGGTCCAGACAACGCAAGTATAGATGATCCGTTCGAAGCCTCAGGCGTGCACGGCGCAGACGTTGTGCGCAGGATCTTGGCGCAAGTGCCAAAAGCGCAAGGTGACTATCGCCTGCTGTTCAATGTGAACTTTCCGCCAGTTCCCGCAAGCGACGTCCTAGGTGTGAAAACTGCGCGCCAAGGTCGACGCCCTGACATCAACTTTGCCGTTGAGCCCACGACGTCGCCATCAGGCAAACAGTTCCTCTGGATCAAAGGCGGTGATCAACGCGCGCGTCCTGCGGAGGGGAGCGATGCAGCGGTTAACCTTGACGGTTATATCTCGGTCACGCCCATGCGCGCCGATCTTACGGCGCATGATGTGCTCGACGGGTTTGCAGAGACCCTATGACCGACGCCTCAACCCTCATGCAATTTCTCTTTGCGCTGCGCTCTAAGGGCGTGACGGACAAGGCCGTTCTCACGGCGATGGAAAAGGTCGATCGCGCTGCGTTCATTCGCGGACTTTTTGCCGAACGCGCCTATGAGGACATGCCCCTACCCATCCCATGTGGGCAAACCATTAGCCAACCTTCGGTGGTTGGTCTGATGACGCAAGCGCTAAAGGCAGGCCCGCGGGATACCGTTTTGGAGGTCGGAACAGGTTCCGGCTATCAGGCAGCCGTGCTCAGCCACATTGTGCGCCGTGTCTACACCGTTGATCGCCACAAGCGTCTTGTGAGCGAGGCGCGCGCCGTTTTTGATGACTTTGGCCTGACCAACATCACCGCCTTTACCGCCGATGGCAGCCACGGTTTACCGGACCAAGCCCCCTTTGATCGCATCCTAGTCACCGCCGCTGCGGAAGACCCCCCTGGGCCGCTGCTCGCGCAGCTTAAGGTGGGCGGTATTATGGTCCTTCCTGTCGGCCAATCAGACGCGGTTCAAAGCCTCATTCGCGTCACCCGCCATGAGAGCGGCTTTGAATACGACGAATTGCGCCCCGTGCGCTTTGTTCCGCTTATCGAAGGGCTGGGACGCGACGGATAAATCTGTTATAAGGGCGCAAAGTTTCAGGACGCTGTGATCAACGCAGCGCATTTGAGGACATTCGAGATGACGATTTTTGCAAGCAACCGTTCCTTGCGCGCTGTGCTATGTGGCACCGCCTTAATCACCCTAAGTGCTTGTACTGACGGGTTTGATTTGGATTTTCGCGGGGGTCTTGGCAACAAGTTCGACACCACCGACGCAGCCATCAACGCCACACAATCGCGGCCAAGCCCAGATGCAAATGGCGTCATCACATATCCCAACTATCAAGTAGCTGTCGCGCAGCGCGGCGACACAGTCGCAGACGTCGCTGCGCGGGTTGGCGCCGATCCAGCAGAGCTGGCGCGCTACAATGGCCTGTCCCAAGACACCAAACTGCGCAAAGACGAAGTTCTGGCCCTGCGCAACCCAGTGTCCAGCTTGGACATAGCGTCTCCAGCCCCATCAACGACAGCGCCAGGTGCGGTAGACATCACAGCCCTTGCACAGGGCGCGATTGACAGCTCACCTGTGTCCACCAGCGCATTGCCTGCGGCTACTGCGGCAGGCCCCGAACCTGTGCGCCACCAAGTTGCGCGCGGCGAAACCGCGTTCACCATCGCACGCCTCTATAACGTCTCTGTCCGCTCGCTCGCGGATTGGAACGGCCTCGGCACCGACTTCGCCGTGCGCGAAGGGCAATATTTACTGATCCCAGTCTCTCAAGCGCAGAGCAATTCTGCAGGCATAGCGCCTCTGGCCGCAACAACCACCCCGGGCGCAGGTTCGCCAACGCCTACACCGCCCTCAGCGACCAAACCATTGCCACAGGAAGAAACGCCAGTCGCAGCCGCGCCCGTTGAAACGCCCCCTGCCCCTGTTCTTGCGAAACCAACTGTCGCGACAAAGACCGCTGAAATGACCTTCCCCGTGCAAGGCCCCATCGTGCGCGAGTACAACAAGGGCAAGAATGACGGCATCGGCATTGGCGCATCCGCGGGAACATCTGTGAAAGCCGCCGCCGCTGGTACCGTCGCAGCGATCACCGAAAACACAGACAACTTGCCGATCATTGTTGTGAAGCACCCCAACAACCTTTTAACCGTTTACGCAAACGTAGATGGGTTGAAGGTGAAAAAGGGCGATAGCGTCTCGCGCGGTCAACAGATCGCCAGCGTGCGTGCGGGCAGCTCTGACTTCTTGCATTTTGAAGTGCGCAAAGGCTTCGACAGCGTCGATCCACTGCCGTACCTGCAGTAATCAACAGATTGAATTGAGGTGCGTAACCCAGATTTCTTAGGAAATTTGGGTACCGTGCCGTCCTGCCAAATCACAGAAAAACTGCCATGCCACGCGGCCGGAGCGCGAGCCACGTGTGGCTTGCCATTCAATCGCTTCTGCGCGCAGAACATCTGCATCGATGCTCAGGCCAGCTGCCGCACAATAGCCATCGATCATGGCAAGGTAGTCGTCTTGATCACAAGGATGGAAGCCCAGCCACAGACCAAAGCGATCTGACAGCGACACCTTCTCTTCCACCGCTTCACCGGGGTTGATGGCGCTGGAACGTTCGTTTTCGATCATATCGCGCGGCATCAAATGGCGGCGGTTGGACGTCGCATAGAGCAGCACATTATCTGGGCGCCCTTCAATACCACCATCCAGCACCGCCTTGAGCGATTTATAGTGCTCATCATCATGGCTAAACGACAGATCGTCACAAAACAGCAAGAAACGTTGTGGCGCGCCGCGCAGCAACTTGAGCAAACGCGCGACGCTGGGCAGGTCTTCGCGCTGTAGCTCAACAATCTTGAGATCAAGCCCTTCGCTGATCAACTGACCATGAACCGCCTTCACGAGTGAGGATTTCCCCATGCCCCGCGCGCCCCAGAGCAGCGCGTTATTGGCGGGAAACCCCTTCGCGAATTGGCGTGTGTTGGCCAAAAGCGTATCGCGGGAACGGTTGATGCCAACCAGAAGATCAAGCGCAACGCGGTTCACTTCAGGCACGGGCACCAAAGCGTCAGGCTCGGTCTGCCAGACAAAGGCATCCGCAGAGGACAGATCAGGGGCAGCCAAAGGCACAGGCGCGAGACGCTCTAACGCCTCTGCAATACGCGTCAGCTCTTCGCTCACTTGTCGTTCTCCTCGTCGAACTCCTTGACGAGATCTTCGTCAGCATCTTCTTCGTCGTCGAAGTATCCTTCGGCCCGCAGCTTCGCATCGCGGCGCACTTCAACGCGGCGCACAAGGAAAATGGACACCTCATAAAGGCCATAAACAACTGTGAAGAGGATAAGTTGAGTGATCACGTCTGGCGGTGTCACGAGCGCTGCCAACAGCAAGATGCCAACCATCGCGTATTTGCGAACCGCGCCTAGGCCATCGGCGCTGACAAGTCCAGCTTTGCCCATGAGCGTCAACAACACTGGCAGTTGGAAACACATGCCAAAGGCGATGATGAATTTCAGTGTGATATCAAGGCTTTCGTTCACCTTACCAAAGAAGGTAATGCGCACACCCTCGCTATCAACTGGCGGCTCTGTAAACAGTCCACCCGTTGGTGGCAGTGTTTCAGCGGGCGGGATATTTCCCCCGACGCTCATTAAAAGCCCCGTGAAGATGGAGCTGATATCCGCAAAGCCAAGGAAGAAGTTCATCGCAAGCGGCGTCACAACAAACTGCGCAAACGACGCGCCGAGTAGGAACATCACAGGCGAAGCAATCAAGAACGGCAAAAACGCGTTCTGCTCTGTCTTATAAAGACCCGGCGCAACAAAGCGCCAAAGTTGAAACGCGATCACAGGGAAGGCGAGGATAAAGCCAAACACCATAGAAATGCGGAACAGGGTAAAGAGGTACTCTTGCGGCGATGTATATTGCAGCGTTGGGTTTGGATCGCCCAAATCGCGCAACGTGTTTTCAATCGGCGCAAGCAGGAATTCCAAGATCGGCTCAGCCACAACAAAGGCGAGCACGATACCGACGATAAAGGCACCGACCGCGCGAATGAGCCGTGTGCGCAGCTCAGCCAGATGTTCGATCAACGGGGCTGTGCTTTCTTCAACTTCGTCGGTCTGGCTCATTTATGTATCCTTCGCCGCTTTAGAGGCGGTCTTTTTC
>NZ_JBDWVM010000134.1:0-4097 GCF_039984035.1 Planktotalea sp.
TGTAGTCTGTCGTGCCGGGGTCGGTTCTGGCCAACAGGGTCATCATATGCGTGCGGGCGGCGTGGGTGATCCAAGTTTTATTGCCGGTGACCTTATAGTCGTCGCCATTTTTGACCGCACGAGTGCGTAGGCTGCCTAAATCTGACCCGGTGTTTGGTTCAGTAAAGACGGCGGTTGGCAGTGTTTCGGCACGGGCCAACCGCGGGAGCCATTTTTCTTTTTGGGCTTGCGTGCCGCCTGCCAGAATTAGTTCCGCGGCGATCTCGGATCGCGTGCCCAGACTGCCGACCCCGATATACCCGCGCGACAGTTCCTCGGACACCACGCACATAGATGCCTTGGACAGGCCAAACCCGCCGAATTCTTCGGGAATGGTCAACCCAAAGACCCCCATTTCGGCCAGTTCGTCTATCACGTTTAGCGGGATCAGCTCATCTTTGAGGTGCCAGTCGTGGGCGTAGGGCTCGACCTTTTCGATAGCGTAACGCCGGAATTGGTCACGTATCATTTCCAATTCATCATCCAACCCCGATGCGCCGATGATAACATGCGCGGCGTGCTCTTGCATCAACGCGACCAGTCGTGTGCGGGCGGCTTGGGTGTTGCCGTGTTGGGTCAATGTCGCAATCGCAGGGTTGGTGAGAGCGCCGCTATCCGCCGGGCCGATCCCCAGATCCTGAAGCCGCAGCATCTCGCCTTGGTTCATTTGCAGGCCGCCGCTGATCTGCGACAGGTATTCACCAAAAGCGATTTGGTGGATCAACTGTTCGGTTTCGCCGAAGGTGCCTGCGGTGCTCAGACGTTCGGCCCAAGCATGCATTTGGTGCAAGGCTTGGACATAGGTCGCCAACCAAGCGAGCCCATGCGTCGCCGTTTGATGCGCTTCGATGAGCGCCCCTGACACGCGGCCATCGGTTGTGACAACTGCTTTGACCCGCTCGGTCGCCGTGTGAAGGAGCGCATCAATCGGCGGCAACGCAGCGGCGGTTAATTCCAATAGATTGCCCAGCACAATTGTGTTTTGGGTCGGCGGCGTCTGTCCGTCATGGGGCATCGGTACATCCTTTGTCGGTTGTGTGATGATGTAGACCGATCACAGTGGAGGCGCAATAAAAATACGTGAAGGTGCATTTTTTCATATTAAAATTTCCCAATGAAATTTATAGATCACACCTTCTGATTGTTTCGAAAGCCGCAACACTGTGTTCACAGTCAAAATAGGCGGCAATGGTCGAGAAAAAAGCGCCGCAGGTGCGGCGCTTGTCAGTCACAAACTCATTAAAATTAAAACTGTATTGACGATATTTAGAGCGCCAGACAGATCTGCCCAGCACCGCATCGTTGGCGCAGGATCAGCTCTGACGCGCGACGGTTACGCCTGAGACATCTTCTATGAACGTCACGATTCGTGTCTTTACTGTCTCGTCACGGATCGCGGCCAATGCGGTCACAATCTCGAGCCCCGGATCGCGGCGTTCTGAATTTTCTAGTTCAGCATCAATGCCTTCGAAGAAATAAGATGTGGGTACATCAAGGATCCGCGACAGTTCATACAACCGACTGGCAGCGATACGATTGGATCCGATTTCGTATTTTTGGATCTGCTGAAACGAGAGACTCAGTTCCTTGGCAACATCTGTTTGGGAGAGCCGGCGCATAGTGCGAATTTGTTTCAATTTGCGACCGACGTGAACATCAACGGGATGGGACATAACTATTTAACACCTCTGGTTGTGACTGGGTACACTTCTTCCGGGAATCGACGGCTAGCGCAATTGAGTACGTTTTTTCCTTTTCTGATGATAAATATACGGGTGATGGGTGAAAAATGTTGCATTGCTGGATGATTAATTTACCGTTGGCGTTATGAACCGGGTCATGGATCCTTCCGAAACCACGAACGCCGCGCTGAGACCTGTCGAGTCTCATGGGTTGTTGCATGAGATGATCAGGTCGTTCACGACGCTGGCCCAAACGCTGAACCTGAGCCACGCCGTCAAAGAGCTGGGCAGCACCCGGCAAACTGTGCGCCGCCACATCACGCAGCTGGAAGAGGCAAAGGGTGAGGCGTTGTTTGTTGTGGAAGATCGCCAGTACCGGCTGACAGAGGCTGGCGCCCGCGCCCTGCCCGAGGCGTTGAGCATTTTGGCGCGCGGGAATGCATGGTTGAACAATTCCCTTGGGCACATCGACGGCCTGCAGGTGTTCAGTTCAACGCTGCCGGATGGGTGGTGCTTTTGGCAGCAACAACATTCGTTGGGGCGGATCTGGGCGTCGTCGTCCTGCCTGCAGCGTGAAATGGTGCGCAGTTGGTGCATGGCGGCGGGGGACATTGAGTCCCCCCATATGGAGCACGTGCGCCCTTATCTGATTGTGTACCGCCATACCAGCGCGGGCTGGATCTGTGTTGAATTCGGCGCGCAGTCCTTTTTCGTCAAGTGGTTTGGGCTGGCCAAAGCCCGCAGCAGCGTCGGGCGGTCCTTGGGCCGCATGCCCGGTGGCGAGGATTTCGCGCGCATGTTGGATGAACCTTTCCATGAGGTTCAATCGACCCAAAGTTTGCGTTTGGACCATGTTTACACGCTGGTTCCGTCCCATCCCGATGGGATCCTGAAACCGGTCAATTATCACCGTCTTATGTTGGGGGGGCGATTCCCTGACGGCAGCCTGGCGCTCTATTCGCTTGTGGAGCCGTCGTCCGATATTGAGATACTTGGGCACGATCCGAGCAAAATTGTGCAACCTTCCGCCGATATTGTCGTGAATCTGGACCCCGCTGACGCAAAGTTCGAGCGTTAAGCACGCCGTTAGGCTAACCTTTGCATGAGGATGCTCGTGCAAAGGAGTTTTGCTATGTCTTTTCAAAGTTTGAACGCGGGGGCCCAATTTGTGGCCACAAGCCGCGATATATTACACCAAAACCAGATTACCGTGACCGTCGGCTCAAATTTTACCACCTATCACACGATGCTGAAACGAGAACGGCCCCAGCAGGTATTAGGGGCGCCGTTTGATCCCGAAGTACATGACCTTAACGACACCAATTCTTTTTGGCTGATCGCGCGCGATGTGGACGGAGCGTTGATGCACACTCAGGCATCCCGGCTGATTGATCTGCAGGAAAAATCACTGGGCGGCTACATGCTGAAACGGTTCCGCGACTTCCCACCGGCGATCCCGGATCTTGATCTGCAACGGTCCCGGTTTCGGTCCAGTCCGGGTGCTGACCGCATGACAGGGCAGGTCGTCTATCACGGCGAAGTCTGGATGGGCGACACCGGCCCCTATCGTGGCACGGGGTTGTCCACGGTGCTGGCACGTTATGGAATCCACGAGGCGATGTGCCGGTGGAACCCGGATCATATTTTCGGCTTTATGGCGCGGACCGTTGCGTTCAAGGGGTTCGCAGAACGGATGGGGTATATGCACAACGAACCCGGCGCCCTGCGGTGGTACCGCAAGGGCTCAGACCGACCGATGGAAGGGTTCCTGAGCTACCTCACCAACGAGGACACGCGGTACCTGCTGGAGATGCCGATTATCGATGTGGTCAACACCTCGCAGCCAGACCGCCAAGCGGCCTGACCCTGTGCGCGGCGGTTGGATTAACTGATCGCCGCTGCCCTTACCTCGTCGTCGATGAACGGCAGATACTGGCCGAAGTTGTCCGAGAACATCTTGACCAACTTAGCGGCTTGGCGATCATAGGCATCCGCGTCGTCCCATGTGCGGCGCGGATCCAGCAAGATCGTGGGCACCCCTGTGACATCTACCGGCACGTCAAACCCAAAGTTGGGGTCTTTGCGAAAGAGGACGTCCGCGAGTGACCCGTCCAAAGCAGCCGTCAGCAACCCGCGTGTCGCCTTGATCGGCATTCTGCTGCCGGTGCCATAGGCGCCCCCCGTCCAGCCGGTGTTGACCAACCAACAGGTCGCGCCATGGGTGGCGATTTTGTCACGCAGCAGGTTGCCATAGACCTCGGGACGACGCGGCATGAAGGGCGCGCCAAAGCAGGTCGAAAACGTGGGCTCGGGTTCGGTCACGCCCCGTTCGGTGCCCGCCACTTTAGAGGTAAAGCCCGATAGGAAATGATACAT
>NZ_JBDWVM010000135.1:0-3522 GCF_039984035.1 Planktotalea sp.
CGGCGCTCATATAGGCAGACATTGCTATTTCTGCATCGCTCGCGTTTGCACCAAGAGGAAGCCCAGCCAAGGCCATGACTTCAAACCCCTTATCGCGGAAGATTTGCATCCGTTCAGCGGCATTTGTTGCACTGGCATCTACGGCAAATGTGATCGGATAGGGAAAGGCTGCCAACGCTTCGACGCCAAGTTCATCATCGCCCTCGTCGATCAGCACAATAGACATGAGTGGCTTGCCCTCTTCCGCCTCAAACGGGGCGGCGAACCGCTCGATCGGGGGCGGCGCGACTGCGCTTTCTTCTTCGACTGGGCTTTCAGCTGGCTCTTCACTGGGGGCTTCGTCAGTAACGGATGGCAAACGGTTGGTCGTCACCTCTGGCGCCAAGTCCCCTACTGTGCCTGATGGTTCAGGCAACGCAGCGACAACCTCTTCGGTCTCGCTTTGCTCTGGTTCAGCTGCTGGCTCTGGCTCAACCGGCGCATCCGCTTCTGTGGTGTCCAGCTCTTCAGGTTCGCTCTCAGGGTCAAACACTTCGTCGTCTGCGGCGCTTTCAGCTGGGGCGCCTGCGTCATCTGCAACTGCGCTTTTATCTGCGACATCCGCTTGGGTTTGCTCCGGCTCGGCAGGATCGCTTGCAGTTTCCAGTGGTGCCTCAGCGTCAACCGGTTCGGCGGCAGCGACCTCTTCTGCGAGGGCTGCGACGGCCTCTTCAACAACATCGGTTTCTGCGACCTCATCAGCCGCTTTTTCCATATTCTGCTCAACAGCGTCTTCGCTAGCGGCGCTCACATCTTCGGCAACAGCTGCAGGAGCTTCCATTGCCTCTTCAACTACCGCTTCGGGCGCTGCGGCCGTATTCGCGACGTCCAAGTCAGCTGGTTTGAAGTCAGGATAGGCCAGTGAAAGCCCGCCGGCACCGAGCCCCGCGGCAACTGTACCCCAAATTAGTCCCGAAAACATGCCTCTAGCCACTGTAGCCTCGCCCCAAACTGATATATCTATATTGCGCGTAAGTTAGGCCCTTTGCAGCGTGCAAGACAAGGGGCCTCTTGACCCTCGCGTGTTCAACTGAACATGTAGGGTGCAAATCTGGCTGTGCTTTGTGCAAAGCACCCGTGAAATTGAGGTCTGGAATGCTACTGCTGATCGATAACTATGATAGTTTCACCTATAATTTGGTGCATTATCTGGGCGAATTAGGCGCTGATGTTAAAGTTGTGCGCAATGATGCGATCAATCCGCAGGAAGCGATGGGGCTGAATCCCGCTGGTATCTTGCTCTCCCCCGGTCCTTGCGATCCTGATCAGGCGGGAATTTGCCTTGAAATGGTGAAGCTCGCCGCAGAAGAGCGCATGCCGCTTATGGGCGTGTGCCTTGGTCATCAGACGATTGGACAGGCTTTTGGCGGTAAAGTCGTACGTTGCCATGAAATCGTGCATGGCAAGATGGGGCAGATCAAGCACAGTAATGAAGGCCTGTTTGCAGGTCTGCCAAGCCCGTTCCCAGCGACGCGTTACCATTCGCTTGTCGTCGAACGCGAGAGCTTGCCAGATGATCTAAAGATCACAGCGGAACTAGAGGACGGCACGATCATGGGGCTTGAGCACCGCGAGCTGCCAATTCACGGTGTGCAATTTCACCCTGAATCGATCCGCTCCGAAAATGGTCATGCGATGTTGCAGAACTTCCTCAACACAATGAAGGTGCCAGTATGAGCGACGCGCTAAAGCCCCTGATCGACGCCGCAGCCGATCGCCCACTCACCCGCACCGAAGCGGAAGCCGCTTTTGAAATCCTGTTCACCGGAGAAGCGACACCGAGCCAGATTGGCGGCTTGCTCATGGCGATGCGCACGCGCGGTGAAACGGTCGATGAATATGCAGCAGCTGCCTATGTGATGCGCGCCAAATGCAACGCGGTCAAAGCGCCTGAGGGCGCGATGGACATCGTAGGCACGGGCGGTGACGGCAAGGGCACGCTTAACATCTCAACAGCGACCGCTTTTGTTGTGGCTGGCGCTGGTGTTCCTGTCGCCAAACACGGCAACCGCAATCTGAGCTCAAAATCGGGCGCAGCTGATGCGCTTGGTCAAATGGGGATCGACGTCATGGTCGATGCCAGCGTCGTGCAAAGCGCTATCGAGAGCTGCGGTATCGCCTTTATGATGGCGCCGATGCACCATCCCGCTACGCGCCACGTTATGCCGACACGCGCAGAGCTGGGCACGCGCACAATTTTCAACATCCTTGGCCCCCTGACCAACCCCGCTGGCGTGAAACGTCAATTGACTGGCGCGTATCGCCGTGACCTGATCAAACCTATGGCCGAAACGCTGGGCCAGCTTGGCTCTGACGTTGCATGGCTCGTGCATGGCAGCGATGGCACGGATGAGCTGAGCATCGCTGGCGTGTCTTGGGTCGCAGCCCTTGAAAACGGCACCGTTCGTGAATTCGAAGTAAACCCAGAAGATGCTGGCCTGCCCGTGCATCCATTTGAGGCCATTCTCGGTGGATCACCTGAAGAAAACGGTCAAGCCTTCCGCGATCTGCTGGATGGCGCGCAAAACGCTTACCGCGATGCTGTGCTTTTGAATAGTGCTGCTGGATTGGTTGTTGCAGGCAAAGCGAGCGATCTGAAAGCTGGCGCAGAAATGGCGCGCGAAAGCATCGACAACGGCGCGGCAAAAGGCAAAGTCGAAGCGCTTACCGCCGCCACCTCAGGCCAAAAATAACATACATATTCCGCGAGCGACTTGACCAAGCGCTGCAACTTAGGACGACCACATGACCCAGACCGCATTAGATCGCATCAAGGCCTATAAACTTGAAGAAATCGAAGCCGACAAAGCTGCGAAGCCTTTGGCCGATGTTGAAGCAGAAGCGCGCGCCGCGTCCCCGACTCGTGGCTTTTCAGATGCGCTTCATCGTGCGTCGCGCGAAGGGTATGGATTGATCGCAGAGGTCAAGAAAGCATCGCCTTCCAAAGGCTTGATCCGAGAAGATTTCGATCCCGCCTCCCTTGCTGGCGCTTATGAGCGCGGCGGCGCGACTTGCCTGTCCGTTCTCACCGACACACCCAGTTTTCAAGGCGCAAAGAATTTCCTAACGGACGCGCGCGATGCTGTGCAGCTTCCTGCGCTGCGCAAGGATTTCATGTATGACACCTATCAAGTGGCCGAGGCACGCGCGCTTGGGGCGGATTGCATTTTGATCATCCTCGCCTCTGTTTCAGACAGCCAAGCCGCTGAACTAGAAGATGCCGCCTTCGGTTGGGGCATGGATGTCCTGCTCGAAGTGCACAACGCTCCTGAATTGGAGCGCGCATCGCAGTTGAAATCACCGCTCATGGGCATCAACAACCGCAACCTGAAAACCTTTGAGACGACATTGGTCACCACGCGCGAGCTAAGCCGAATGGTCCCGGAAGATCGCCTGATCATTTCCGAAAGCGGCTTGTTCACACCCGACGATTTGGCCGACATGTCCCGCTCTGGTGCGCGCACGTTCCTGATCGGGGAAAGC
>NZ_JBDWVM010000136.1:0-9608 GCF_039984035.1 Planktotalea sp.
ATCACCATGACCACGATCACGACGCGTTCGAGAGCTTCGTGGTCGAGCGCGGTGAAATCACCGATGCCAAAACCTTCGCAGAGCAGGTCGCCGACGTCATCCGCGCCCATGACATTCTCCGCCTCAAAGGCTTCGCCGCTGTGCAGGGCAAACCCATGCGCCTGACCCTACAGGCCGTCGGCCCGCGCGTAGATACTTACTTTGAAAAACCCTTTGGCTCTGAGGCACGTACAACACGCCTTGTCGTCATCGGCCAATCAGGATTGGACCGCGCCGCGATCACCGCTGCGCTCTCAGCATAATGATCATTATCGAGCCTTCATCCCCCCGCGACCCCGCGACAAAAGCCCTGCTAGAGCAAAGCCACGCGCTCATGCTCTCGCTCTTTTCGCCGGACGCTTGCCACTTCCTTGATCTAGAGGCGCTAGAGGCGGACAACATCCACCTCTTCGCCGCGCGTATCGGGGATGAGGTCATGGGCACGGGCGCTTTGGCGGTCAAAGACGGTTACGGCGAAGTGAAATCAATGTTCACCTCAGAGGCAGGTCGCGGCAAAGGCATCGCCGCCGCCATGCTGCGCCAGATCGAAGACACCGCGCGCGAGCAGGGCCTGACAGACCTCAAATTGGAAACGGGCGACGTGCTGCATGCCGCGCACCGGCTCTATGAACGCAACGGGTTCGCCTTCTGCGGCCCTTTCGGAGACTACAAAGAGGTCCCCGAAAGCCTGTTCATGGAAAAATCCCTAAAGGACGCAAGCGCGTGAGCTTACTTTTTCGCTTCTGCGTTCTTCTTCATTTGCGCCAGCATTTCTTCTTTCGTCGGGCGCGTCTTGCCGCGCGCACGGCGGGGCGCATGGCCCTTGTGATCGTCATGCTTGTTATAGGTGCTGCTGCCAAATTTCGGCGCATCTGGGTTCTTGGTGTTCATGGGACTGTCCTTTTAGCTGGCCCCGCAATGCACCAAGCGCGCCGTACACACAACACTTAGGTTATTTCTAATGCATCTGCTCGCCGCCACACCGGGGTCTATCGACAACGATAAAGAACCCGTCGATCTGGGCCAAACACCCGCTGATGTGGTGATCATTTCCGCCGCCGATACGGAACTTGCCGCGCTGTCGGACGCGCGTGCGCATATCGATGAACCCCCGACCCTGCGCCTCGCCAATATGATGCACCTGACGCATCCTATGTCGGTCGATCTGCACTTGGACGATTGTGCCACCAAATCCAAACTCGTCATCGCGCGGGTCTTGGGTGGTGTCGGCTATTGGAAATACGGCGCTGAACAATACGCCGCCCAACTGCATGACGCGGGCATTCCTTTGGCCCTGCTCCCAGGCGATGACAAACCCGACGAGGAACTGCGCCGCCTCAGCACTGTCAGCGATGAAGATTACGATGCGCTCTGGGCCTATCTTGTTGAGGGCGGTCCAGACAACGCGCAAAACCTGCTGCGCTATACCAAAGCAATGTTAGAGGGCACCGACAAACCCATCGCCGCCGCCCCGCTCTTGCGCGCTGGCGTCTATTGGCCGGGTGCAGGCATTTCCGACCTCAGTGCCGCGCAAAACGCTTGGACAACAGGCGCGCCTGTGGTGCCCATCATCTTCTACCGCGCCTTGGTTCAAGGCGCAGGCCTGCACCCGATCAACCGCCTGACCAAAGCGTTGATGAAAGAGGGGCTAAACCCCCTTCCGCTCTTCGTGGCCTCGCTCAAAGATCCCGTCAGCGTCGCAACGCTTCAGCAGGTGTTTGAGGACGCAGCGCCATCGGTGATCCTCAACTGCACCTCTTTCGCCGTTGGCTCGCCGCACACCGGCGACAAAAGCCCTGACAATCCCTTAACAATGCGTGCGGCCAACGACGCGCCAATCTTTCAGGTCGTGCTGTCAGGCTCGTCCGAGGAAGCATGGGCAACAGGCCTTACTGGCTTGTCTGGCCGCGATATCGCGATGAATGTCGCCTTACCCGAAGTTGATGGACGTATCCTTTCCAGAGCGGTCTCTTTCAAGGGCGAAGCCTACTTCGACGATGCCACAGAATGCCCCATCGCAACCTACCGCGCGCAAGGGGATCGAATCGGTTTCGTCGCGAAACTTGCCGCAAATTGGGCCAATCTGCGCGCCACGGCTGCGGTTGATCGCCAAGTCGCCTTGGTCCTCGCCAACTACCCCAACAAAGACGGTCGCCTCGCCAACGGTGTCGGTCTCGACACCCCCGCCGCGACGGTCAACACACTCCATGAACTCCGCGCCGCGGGCTATTCCATAAACGATGCGCCAGCAGATAGCGATGCGCTGATGCAGCAGATCATGGATGGCCCCACCAATTGGCTCACCGACCGCGCTAACAAACAAGGCGGCGAGACGCTCACGCTCGACATATACAAACAGCACTTCGCTACTCTGCCGCTTGATGTGCGCGATCAGATCAGCGACCGCTGGGGCGCTCCAGAAGATGATCCCTTCCTCAGCGAAGAAGGCTTCAAACTCTCAATCTTCCGCTTCGGCAATGCCACCGTCGGCGTCCAGCCCGCGCGCGGCTACAACATCGATCCCACCGACACCTACCATTCACCCGACCTCGCCCCGCCGCACAACTACCTCGCCTTTTACATCTGGCTACGTCACGTCCAAGGCGCGCATGCGATTGTGCATATGGGCAAACACGGCAACCTCGAATGGCTTCCCGGCAAGGCAATTGCTCTGAGCCAAGAGTGCATGCCCGAGGCCGTCTTTGGCCCGACGCCCCACATCTATCCCTTCATCGTCAATGACCCCGGTGAGGGCACCCAAGCCAAACGCCGCGCGCAAGCCGTGATCATCGATCACCTTACGCCGCCCCTGGGTCGCGCAGAAACCTATGGCCCGCTGAAAGACCTCGAGGCTTTGGTGGACGAATATTACGAGGCCGCAGGCGTTGACCCCCGCCGGATCGATTACCTGCGCCGCGAAATTCTAAGCATGACCTCCTCAACAGGTCTCGACAAAGATGCAGGGCTGACTGGAACGGACGAAGACAGCGATCTGGCCAAGCTCGACTCATACCTGTGCGAGCTGAAAGAAGCGCAAATCAGGGATGGCCTACATATCTTCGGCACCTCCCCGCAGGACGATCTCGAACGCGATCTCGCCATCGCCCTTGTCCGCGTCCCGCGCGGGGATGGTAAGGGCGGCGATGCCTCCCTCATTCGCGCGCTTGCATCGGATTGCGGCGTTGATATCGACCCGCTCGATTGCGACATGGGCAGCGCCTACACAGGCCCGCGACACGCGGCACTTGTAACGATCAGCACCGCAAAATGGCGCTCCAACGGCGATACGATCGAGCGCTTGGAACTGCTCGCGCAAGAGGCCATTGCTTGGACCCAAATCCCCGATGGTTTCCCCGCCTCAACCCTTGTGCTCGAGACGCTCCATTCCGAAGTCCTTCCCAACCTGCGCAGCTGTGGCCCCTCCGAAATGAATGGCCTACTCACCGCGCTCAATGGCAAATTCGTCGCCCCCGCGCCCTCTGGCGCACCGACACGCGGACGTCTCGATGTGCTCCCCACAGGGCGCAACTTCTTCTCCGTCGACAGCCGCGCTGTGCCGACCCCGACCGCTTGGGCGCTGGGGTGGAAATCCGCTAATCTACTGATCGAAAAACACCTTCAAACCCACGGCGATTGGCCCCGCACCATGCTGCTCACCGCATGGGGCACCGCCAATATGCGAACGGGCGGCGATGACATCGCGCAGGCCCTCGCGCTCATGGGCGTCAAACCAAAATGGGACAGTGCCAACCGCCGCGTCACGGGTTTTGAAGTGCTCCCCGAAGGCGTGCTGGGCCGTCCCCGCGTCGACGTCACCCTTCGCATTTCCGGCTTCTTCCGCGATGCCTTTCCCCAGCTCATCGCCCTCGTCGACAGCGCCGCGCGTGCAGTCATGGCACTGGACGAGAGCAAAGATCAAAACCCCGCCGCTGCGCGTGCAAAGGCCGAAGGCAACACATCCCGCGTCTTCGGCTCCAAACCGGGTGCATATGGCGCTGGCCTGCAAGCGATGATCGACGAACGACTCTGGGCCGACAAATCTGATCTGGCCGAAGCCTACCTCGAATGGGGCAGCTATTCTTACGGTGCGAGCGGCGAAGGCACGCGAGATCGCGAAGGCTTTGAAACCCGCCTCAAGCAAACAGAAGCCATCGTTCAGAACCAAGACAACCGCGAACACGACCTGCTCGACAGCGACGATTACTACCAATTCGAAGGGGGCGCAGCGGCAGCCGTTTCCACCCTGCAAGGCACAGATCGCCCGATCTACCACAACGATCATTCCCGCCCTGAACGCCCCGTGATCCGAACGCTGGATGAAGAAATCGGCCGCGTTGTGCGCTCGCGCGTGGTGAACCCCAAATGGATCGATGGCGTCAAACGGCACGGCTACAAAGGCGCGTTCGAAATGGCAGCAACGGTCGATTACCTCTTCGCATTCTCAGCAACCACAGGCGCCGTGCACAACCACCACTTCGACCTCGTTGAATCCGCCTTCCTCGAGGACGACGACACCCGCGAATTCATTGCAGAACACAACGCGCCAGCCCTATTCGAGATGGCCGAGCGCTTCCAAGAAGCCATCGATCGCGGCCTCTGGACCCCGCGATCCAACTCAGCGCGCGCGCGCATCGCAGGACTGCTTGACGCCAAAGCCCCCATGCACGACGCTGCCCCCAACACAGGAGAGACCCAATGAGCGATTCCGAACGCCACGCGATGAAAATGGCCAAGAAAAAGGCCGCGCGCGATAAGATCATGGCCACCAAGACCGATGAAAAAGGTCTGATCGTCATTCATACGGGCAAAGGGAAGGGCAAAAGCTCTGCCGCGTTCGGGATGATCTTCCGCCACATCGCCCACGACATGCAATGCGCCGTGGTGCAGTTCATCAAGGGCGGGATGAGCACGGGTGAACGCGATCTGATCCTAGGAAAATTTAGCGATATCTGTAGCTTCCACACGATGGGTGAAGGGTTCACATGGGAAACCCAAGACCGCGATCGCGACACCGAAATGGCGCAGGCCGCTTGGGAAAAGGCCAAAGAGCTGATCCGCGACGAAAGCAACAAAATGGTGCTCTTGGACGAGATCAACATCGCGCTGCGTTATGATTATATCGATGTGAACGAGGTTGTGGAGTTCTTAGTGGAAGAGAAGCCCGCGATGACCCACGTGGTGATGACGGGCCGCAATGCGAAAGAGGATTTGATCGAGATTGCCGATCTGGTGACAGAGATGGAGCTGGTGAAGCATCCGTTTAGGTCAGGCGTTAAGGCTCAGATTGGGGTGGAGTTTTAGGGTTTAAACCCTGCCTTCATCTTCGCACTTTGGGCAAGGCATTTCGCGTTGTGCGTTGGCGTTCCGAATCGTGATGAACGTGTCACCATTGCAAAGATCGCAGTCAAATTTGGATAGTGCGGATCCGAACATGCTTGTTGACTTAATACTGTTATGACTAAGTCGCATTCTATTGGGTACTATTTGGCTTCGTAGGTTTTGATACCCAATTTCGCGTGCGAGAGTTTGGGTGTCTAAACTATTTGATTGCAGTTCATTGCTTTCGATTTGCTGAGTGTTTGGCCGAATCCATCCCAAAGCTGGTTTGTTTCTCTGAATTTCTCCGAGTGCCAGTGTCGCTTCAAGCTGCAATTCTGACGATGAACCCCAAAATGCTACTAATCGTTTTTCTTGTAACTTTCTTTGAAAGGCGAGCAACTTTGCTCGGCCTTCATCCGTTGGCTCAATAGACTCTCCTATCAAGGTTTTGAACGGATCTTTATGCAACAACCGAATAATTGGTTTTCCCCGCTCCACCGCATAATCATACTCCATCTCAGTATAACTCAGTCCAGTCTCGGGGTGGATCGACCCATAGCGCCCTGCTGAAATCAGAATGTAGTAGTCGGACTGATCAATCACCCGCTTGATGAACTCAAATTGCTCTTCATCGGCGGCTGGAAATTGCTCCATTCCAACTGGGAAACAACCAGCTCGAAGCAAAACCTCCGAAACCCGCTGCCTTTCAGTTTGCAAATCCTGAAACGTTGAGCTGATAAAAACCTGATATCGCTTTTCCAAACCACTTGCCCTCTTACCGATTTGAGGCAACATGCACACAACCCTTAGGAGAGACAAGGACACCCTATGCCCAAGACCCGCCTTCTCACTGAATTTGGCCAAGGCGCGAGCCTGCGGCGGCAGGATTACACCCAAGCGGCCAAGCGCGCGTTGCAGGATGCGCTTTGGCATAACTCGATCAACCTTGCAGAGCTTTTCGGGAAGGAAAAGGAAGCGATGTTGATTGATGTGGAGGTGGGTGTGCAGCAACCGGATCAGTTGGATACGGAGGCGTTGAAGGCCATCTTTCCTTACGGCCAGATCAGCATTGCTGCGCGCAAAGGTGGGCTGGATGTGCCGCGCTCTGATGGCAAGCCGACGGTTATCGCCACAGTCGCGATCAATGTGTCCCTCGATCTGGAGCCAGCAACATGACTGATCAACGTTTCATCATCGAAATGGGCAGCGGCAACGATCAATACGGGATGGATTACACCAAGGCCGCCGCGCGCGCGATTGAGGATGCGATCCGCCATGCTGCCATCCCTATGCTTGCGGCGCGCGGCATTGAGCACACAGACATGCGCGTTCAGGTGACGATTGGCGTTCAAGAACCCGACAAGCTCGACCTCGAGGCGCTTAAATCCGCGCTTCCCCGTGGCACGGTGACGATTACAGCAACCCATGGCGGGCTCAATGTCACCAACCCCGATACGGGCGATACGATTGTCATTGCTTCTGCCGCAGTCGAGGCGTTCTTACCGAAACAGGCCTGATTTCCTCTCTCCGAAAATATCCCGGGGGTGCGGGGGCTGGCCCCCGCCCGATTGCTTGCTGCACCGTAGATTTGGTCATATAGTTTAACCAATTCTAAGCGAGTGCCCCAAATGCCCTTCAGACCAGTCGAGCCGGAAAAACTCTCCACCGCCGTTATCAACCAGATCGAAGGGTTGATCCTGCGCGGTATTTTGCGTCCGGGCGAACGCCTGCCGTCGGAGCGCGAGCTTTCAGAGCGGCTCGGTGTGTCGCGCCCGTCCTTGCGCGAGGCGATTGCCGCCTTGCAAGAAGAAGGATTGCTCGCGAGCAAAGCCGGATCGGGGATTTATGTTGCCGACGTTCTGGGCTCTGCGTTCTCCCCTGCGTTGACGCGTCTTTTTGCGCGCAATGACGACGCTGTATTCGATTATCTGTCGTTCAGGCGCGATATGGAGGGGCTAGCCGCGGAACGTGCAGCGCGGCTTGGGTCGGATACGGATTTGCAGGTGATCAACGCCGTTTATCAGAAGATGGAATCGGCCCATGACAATCTTTCGCAAGAAGCGGAAGCGCAGCTCGATGCTGATTTCCATCTCGCGATAATTGAAGCCAGTCACAATGTCATCATGCTTCATATGATGCGATCAATGTATCAATTGCTGCGCGAGGGTGTGTTTTACAACCGTCAGGTCATGTTCAAACAGCGCACAACGCGCGACACGCTTTTGGAGCAGCACAAGAAGATCAATACGGCTTTGCAAGCCCGCAATCCTGCGGCCGCGCGCGCAGCGATTGATGATCATCTTGGGTTTGTAGAGCAGGCATTGCGCGATGAGGTCAAAGCGCAGGCCAATGAAGATATTGCACGTCAACGTTTTGAACACGAAAAATCTAAGGGGCCGAAATGAAAGTAGCGATCATCACAGGAGCCGCGCGCGGCATTGGGTTGGCAACAACAAAGCAGCTTCTCGCGAAGGGTTGGAAGGTCGCGATGATCGATTGGGACGGCGCGGAGCTGTCCGAGGCGGCCAAGGGTTTGGACAATGTTCTAACCTTGCCTCATGATATTTCGCAGCCTGAACAGGCAAAGCAGATCATCGCGGAAACGCTCTCGGCCTTCGGTCAGATCGATGCGCTGGTCAATAATGCAGGTATCGCTGATTTTGGTCCAATTGAAGACACCGACTTTGCCCGTTGGCGCGCGGTGATGTCGATCAATCTGGATGGCACGTTTCTGTTATCCCAAGCCGCAACAGACACGCTTAAAGCCACGAAAGGCGCGATTGTGAATATCGGTAGTATCTCGGGTCTGCGCGCCTCTACTTTGCGCGTGGCTTATGGGACGTCCAAAGCCGCAGTCATCCATTTGACCAAACAACAAGCGGCAGAGCTTGGAGAATATGGTGTGCGCGCCAATTGCGTTTGCCCCGGCCCTGTGCGCACCAAACTGGCGATGGCCGTTCATACGCAAGACATCATCGATAGCTACCATGATGCGATCCCGTTGAACCGATATGGGTCTGAGGATGAGATCGCTTCCGTCATAACGTTCTTATGCTCTGATGAAGCAAGCTATGTCACAGGCCAAGTCATTGCATCTGATGGCGGTTTCGAGAGCACGGGCGTTGGATTGCCGTCCCTGCGAAAATGATGGCCTCGCACTCAGCGGATAAAATGATCAGGATATTTGAGGTGAATGCAGTGCAAACTGCCTATGTTTTAGGCGGTTGAATTCAACCGAAAACTCAACTTTCCGTGAAAAACGGCAATTCGCATTTTCGCCACAATTTCGAACATCTTTACCCACATTCCTTTCGCATCTGCAATTCCACTAGGTGAAGTGTGTTTAACGGAACGGAATGTATCCATGGCCCCCACAGACGTTATTATTAACGGTGATTTTACCAACAGCACCAATAACAGTGCTGCAGGTTGGTCAGGGACTGACATCGAAACACGGGGTTCTTCGGTTTACATCGCAGGGACTGGGACAGCGCAAGGCCGCGTTGCCGAACTCAACGGTGGAACGGGCGCGGTTACCGTTATCGAGCAAACCTTCACACTGGCCAGTGACCATGATGGTATTCTGAGCTTTGATTATGCTCTGCGCACAAGTGGAACTTCTGGCACCGACGGTTTCAAGGTCGAAATTTTGGATAGTGGCGGCGGTGTCATCTATACGAATGACTTTCTGCCGACGCTGAACAGCTATCAGACGTTTACGGTTCCCGTGGATTTCCCATCTGCAGGTGATTACACGATCCGGTTTACAGAAATTGGCGACAATGCTGACGGGTCTGGCGCTGTTCTCGACAACGTCGAATTATTAGTATGTTACGATGGTAGAGCGCGAATTCTGACCCCAGATGGGTATACCAATGCGGCTGACCTTCAGGTCGGCCAACTTGTAGAGACACTGAATGGGTCGAAGCCAATTCGTTGGATCGGTCGACGCAGCGTCAGCGCTGACGAAATGGCGTCAGACGCGCGTTATAGTCCAGTGCGGATTTGCAAAGGCGCCTTGGGCGGTGGTTTGCCAGAGCACGATTTGCTGGTCTCGCGGCAACATCGCATCATGATCAGCTCGCCCATCGCTAAACGTATGTTCGGCGACGAAGACACACTGATCCCAGCAATTCGCTTGACCGAACTTCCTGGTATTTTCATCGACACATCTGTCGAAGAAATCGATTATATTCATATCCTTCTGGACGACCATGAAGTGTTGTTGGCAGAAGGCGCACCCGCTGAAT
>NZ_JBDWVM010000137.1:0-21931 GCF_039984035.1 Planktotalea sp.
GTAAGATTGTCTATACTCAATTCTTAAATCGCAGCGGTGGGATTGAGGCAGATGTCACAGTAACCCGCATGTCTGAATTCGCCTACTTGGTGGTGACACCAGCCGCGACGCGCCTTGCGGATGAAACTTGGTTGCGCCGTCATCAGGGCAATTTCAATGTGGTCATTACAGACGTCACTGCGGGTGAAGGCGTTTTGGCGGTTATGGGACCAAAGGCGCGGGATTTGCTGCAAGCAGTCTCGCCCAATAATTTCAGTAATGCGGTCAACCCATTCGGCACAGCACAAGAGATTGAGATCGGCATGGGCCTCGCTCGTGCGCATCGCGTGACCTATGTGGGCGAGCTGGGCTGGGAGATTTATGTCTCTTCCGACATGTCAGGCCACGTGTTTGAAACGCTATTTGAAGCGGGTCGTGACATGGATCTGAAGCTGTGTGGCATGCACATGATGGACACCTGCCGCATGGAAAAAGGGTTCCGTCATTTCGGTCATGACATCACGTCAGAAGATCATGTGATGGAAGCGGGACTTGGCTTTGCAGTGAAGAAGGACAAGGCGGATTACATTGGCCGCGAGGCGATCTTGGACAAGCAAGAGAACGGCCTCGAAATGCGCTTGTTGCAGTTCAAGCTGACCGATCCAGAGCCGCTACTCTACCACGCAGAGCCTGTTCTGCGCGATGGGGAGATTGTGAGCTACCTAACTTCTGGCGCATATGGTCACCATCAAGGTGCTGCGATGGGCATGGGGTATATCCCGTGCAAAGGCGAGAAGCTCGCGGATGTATTGAGGTCCACATATGAGATCGATATCGCAGGTCGCCGCGTGAAGGCGGAAGTGTCGTCTAAACCGTTCTATGATCCTAAGTCCGAACGTGTGAAAGTCTGACGATGGGTGCGTGAAACCACGCACCTTACGTAGGGTGTCGTGCTCTTGCGCGCACCCATCGTACGTTGCGGTATGATACATAGGGAGTGCAGGGCATGAAGCTTGATACATCCGTTTCGCTGGCAGATGAGCTTTTGGACCTAAGGCCGATGAAGTCTGAAGACTTTGCCGCGCTTTATCGTGCAGCTTCTGATCCTCTGATCTGGGCAGGTCATCCTGCCAAGAACCGCTTTGAGGAAGACGTGTTTCGCGGGTACTTCGATGGCCTTCTTGAAGCAGGCGGAACCTATGTTGTTCGCTTGAAAGAAACCCAATGTGTCATTGGCTGTTCGCGGTATTACATCGCTGAAGACGCGCCTGCAGACGTTGCTATTGGTTTTACCTTCCTGACGCGGGACCAATGGGGCGGGGAGACCAATTTTCACCTCAAAACGCTGATGTTTGAACATGCTTTCCAAGTGCATGAACGCGTCTGGCTTCATATTGCCCCTGACAATATCCGCTCGCAAAAAGCGGCTGAAAGGCTGGACGCACAGCACATGCCGAATGTCGAAATCACATTGCTTGGACAAAAGTCCAAAAACTTCGCTTACGTGTTCGACAAACAAAACTGGGCAAATTTGAAAGCGGCCCGAACCTGACTTCCCTTGTTGCGTTTTGGGGAGTAGGTCTTTGTCATAGCCAACATAGAAAGTAATGCGCCGTGACCCAACGCCCCAATGAAGACACGCCGCAGGGCCTCGCGTTTGCGATAAGCGCTTATTTTCTCTGGGGCTTCCTGCCGCTTTATATCAAGCTGCTTTCACATATTCCGCCTGTAGAAATCTTGGCGCATAGGGTCATTTGGTCCATTCCAATTGCGGTTGTTGTTTTGTTGATATTGCGTCGAACCAAGGACGTTGTCGCAGCTTTCAAAAACCCTCGCATGCTCGGCATGGCGTGTGTGACGGCTGCGTTGGTTTCGCTGAATTGGGGCATTTATGTTTGGGCCGTGACCGCCGGTTTCGCGATGGAAGCAGCGCTGGGCTATTACATGAACCCGCTCTTCAGTATCGCATTAGGTGCGCTTCTCCTTGGTGAAAAGCTCAGCCGCGCGCAGCTTGTTGCGATAGCGTTGGCTGCAATGGCGGTTGCGGTGCTGGTGATTGACGGCGGTGGACTGCCTTGGGCTGCCTTGGGCATGATGTTGACCTGGGGCTTTTACGCGCTTGCGAAAAAGCAATTGCCGATTGGTCCGAACCAAGGCTTCTTACTTGAGGTGCTGATCCTATTGCCCTTTGCATTGGGATACATCGCGTTTCTCGATGCGGGCGATGCGTCGCATTTTTCCTTTAGCCTGACACGTGACACGTGGTTGTTGCTGGGCTGCGGTGCCATCACGGCTGTGCCATTAATGATCTACGCGAATGGGGCGAAATTGCTGCGTTTGTCGACGATTGGCATTCTGCAGTACATCGCACCCACTATTATTTTTCTTATTGCCGTGTTTATCTTTGACGAACCCTTTGGCCGTGCGCGCGCCATTGCGTTCCCGCTGATCTGGCTGGCGCTTATTGTGTACACGACGTCAATGGTCCGCCAAATGCGCAAGGGTTAGCTAAGCGCGGTCTTGTGTTTGAGAAACGCGGGATCGGCCATGACACGTTTGTTCATTGCATCACGCAAGGCACCTACGCTTTTGTAAGGGCGCATCGCGACTTCAAAAGTTTCGATCAGCCCGTCCTCACCAAGTGTGATCAGATCAACGCCAACGGCATTTAGATCGCCAACCTTACATTCAAACTCAAGGGCCCAATCGTTGCCGTCCCCCATGATGCGGCGGTACTTGAAGTCAGTGAACACATTGCCAACGTGGCCCAACACGGCCGCAACCGCATCACGCCCCGTCCACGTTGCGAAATAGGTTGGCGGCATGAATTTGACCTGATCCGCGAGCAGGGGTGCAATGGCGGTTTCGTCGCCTTTTGCCACCACGTCTTGAATGGCTGTTATTGTTGGATGCATTGATGTCTCTCCCATTTTCAGAAAAGCTTAATGCGCATTGTTTTCTGTGCGAAGGATGACGTTGGGTTGAAAACCAAGCGCGCATCTGAGACGAGGGGCTATGTACAGTGACTATACTCCCCCGCAAGATCCTCTGGATATTTTGCACGACGATCATGAAATTCTGATCGTGAACAAGCCGTCGGGCCTGTTGTCTGTTCCGGGCAAGGGGGAGCATTTGGCCGATTGCCTAATCACACGTGTTCAGGCGGCGTTTCCACAGGCGTTACTCGTGCATCGACTCGATCGTGATACATCAGGTGTGATGATCTTTGCATTGACCCCACATGCACAACGGCATTTGGGTCTTCAATTCGAAAAGCGCATGACAAAGAAAACCTACGTGGCACGCATTTCGGGTAAGTTAGAGCCTAAAACAGGTACTGTTGATCTTCCCATCATCGTGGATTGGGAAAACCGCCCCTTGCAGAAGATATGCCATGACACGGGTCGCGCGGCGCAAACAGATTGGCGTGTGATGCGCTACGGCGATGATGAAACACGTGTACGGCTAATGCCGAAAACGGGTCGTTCTCATCAGCTTCGTGTGCATATGCTGGCGTTAGGGCATCCCATTTTGGGCGACCCATTCTACGCAAAAGGTGCAGCTCTCAGCGATCATCCACGTCTTATGCTGCATTCAGAAGAGTTACGCGTGCGGCACCCGGATGGCGGTGCGACCCACAAATTCCGTGCAAAGTCGCCTTTTTGAAAATTATTTTTTGATGAATGTCCGTTTTGCGTGACGATCTTCGTCTAAGATACACAGACGTGCGGTACGTCTGATTTTAGCGAAGGAAAAAACATGCAATTTATGTGTCTCATTTATTCGGACCCTACTAAAGCACCAACACCTGGTTCCCCTGAGCATGGTGCGATGATGCAAGGTTATGGTGAGTTCGGTCAGTTCGTTCAAGAAACAGGTCGCTTTGTTGCGGGTGATGCGTTGCAAGGCGCCGAAACCGCGACGACGGTTTCTGTGCGCGACGGCAAAACCGAAACGATGGATGGTCCCTTCATGGAAACGAAGGAAGTGTTGGGCGGTTATTATTTGCTCGAATGCGCCGATCTAGATGATGCGATCAAATGCGCGGCGAAAATTCCGACGGCCAGCACCGGACGTATTGAGGTACGCCCAGTGATGATTTTCGATTAACGAACTGGGCCCAAATCCATGCCGTCCCCACTTTCCTCTAAAGATCAGATCGAACGCGTCGTTCGGGAGGAGTGGGGGCGCATCCTGTCAATTATGGTCAAAACGCTTGGTGATTTTCAGCTTGCTGAGGATTGCACGCAGGATGCTTTGATTGCGGCCATGACGCATTGGGATCGCAATGGCTTGCCGCGATCACCTGCTGCTTGGTTATTGCAGGTGGCCCGACGCAAGGCGATTGACCGGCTCAGGCGTGACAAGAGTTTCGCGAACAAAGAGGCAGAGCTGAGCTACCTTTTTGACCTGGAAAACATCCATGCAGATGAAAAGGAGCAAGCAGTGATCCCGGACGAACGTTTGCAAATGATCTTTGTCTGTTGTCATCCCACGCTCGCGGAAAAATCGCGTGTCGCTTTAACGCTGCGTGCGCTGGGTGGATTGAACACAGATCAGATTGCGGCTGCATTTTTGGATAGCCCAGACACGATGCGACGTCGCATTACGCGTGCCAAGCAAAAGATCGCAGGTGCAGGCATCCCTTATAAGGTGCCTGAAACCGAAGATTTGCCTGTTAGGCTCGCCTCGGTTTTGCGCACACTCTATCTGGTGTTTAATGAGGGATATTCAGCAAGTTCGGGGCGTGATCTAACCCGTGTGGATCTGTCGAATGAGGCAATTAGGCTTGCCCGTATCACAGCGCGTTTGATGCCAGAGTCTTGTGAGGTTCAAGGGTTGCTTGCCCTAATGTTGTTGCACGATGCACGCCGACATGCGCGTGTAGGTCCGGAGGGTGAATTGATCGCGTTGGAAAACCAAAATCGCGCCCGCTGGAATGGCGATCAGATCAAAGAAGGCACTGCAATTCTTGAAGCTTGCCTCGTTAAGGGTGAAATTGGTCCGTATCAAATCCAAGCGGCGATAAGCGGTGTTCACGGGGTGAGCGCGGATTGGAGAGATACAGATTGGGCGCAAATCATCGACCTTTATGGCCTGCTTTATCGCTTCGAGCCGACACCGGTTGTGCGCCTAAATCAGGCGGTCGCACTTTGTATGGATGATCGCTTGGAGCCAGCAGAGAAGATATTGAACGCTTTGGCTGAACTTGACGACATGCAAGGGTATCTTCCCTTCCATTTGGCGCGCGCTGAGTTGTTTCAACGAATGCAAAATTCAAACCAAGCACATGATGCATTGAGCCGCGCTTTGGAATGTTCGCAAAATGAGGCGGAAGCAACATTCATCCGAGCGAAGCTCTCTCAGCTTCTCCATTGAAACGAAAAATGCGCCAGAGAGTCTCTGACGCATTCGTTCATAAAGACCGTTTTGGAGCCTTAGCTATTCCAACCGGAAATCGCTTTGATTTCGAGGAACTCCTCAAGACCAAATACACCGCCTTCGCGGCCATTGCCCGACTGCTTATAGCCACCGAATGGTGAACCCTGCGCAAAGCCTTGGCCATTGGTTTCTACCATGCCAGAGCGCAGACGACGGGCAACGCGGCGGCGTTTTTCATCGTCGGGCGTTTGCACGTAGTTGGTCAGGCCGTATGGCGTGTCGTTTGCAATTGCGATGGCTTCTTCTTCGGTATCGAAAGGAATCATAGCGAGAACTGGACCAAAGATTTCTTCCTGCGCAATGCGCATATCATTGGTCGCGTCAGCAAAGACTGTCGGCTTAACATAGTATCCACGGTTCAAACCATCTGGACGACCAAGACCGCCAGCGACCAGCTTCGCTTCACCCATACCTACTTCGATCAGGCCTTGGATTTTGTCGAACTGAACTTTGGAAACAACTGGACCAATGTGCTTGCCCTCTTCGGACGCGGGACCAACATGTGTGTTGTTCGCAGCTTCGGTAACCACCTCAACGGCGCGATCATAGACTGAGCGTTCGACCAACATACGTGTTGGCGCGTTACAAGACTGACCAGAGTTGCGGAAGCAGCGGTCGGCGCCGTATTTCATCGCCTTTTCTCCGGCGTCTGCAAAGACGATGTTCGCGCCTTTACCGCCAAGCTCAAGGCTAACACGTTTCAGCGTGTCTGCTGCGGCTTTGGAAATAAGAATGCCGGCACGGGAAGAACCTGTGAAGCTGACCATGTCCACATCTGGATGAACCGAGAGTTGCGTACCAACACCGACACCATCGCCATTCACCATGTTGAACACGCCTGCGGGGAAGCCCGCTTCATGCATGAACTCAGCAAAGAGAACGCCAGACAGTGGCGCGATTTCAGATGGTTTGAGAACAACCGTGCAGCCCGTCGCAATGGCAGGGATTGCTTTCAGAACGATCTGGTTCATTGGCCAGTTCCAAGGCGTGATGCAAGCTACTACGCCAATTGGTTCTTTCACTGTCATCTCGGTCGCGGTGAATTCAGAGTCGAATTCGAATTCGCGGAATGCGTTGATAAAGCCTTCCAGATGCCAGCTGCCTGCGCCTGTCTGGTTGACACGGCTCATGCTGATTGGCGCACCCATTTCTACGGACATAGCCTGCGCCATTTCTTCGGCGCGCGCATTGTAGATTTCGAGCAGTTTTTCGAACAGCGCAAGGCGCTCTTCTTTTGAGGTTTGTGACCAGCTTTCAAAGGCTGATTTAGCAGCGGCTACCGCGGCATCTGTATCAGCTTGGTCACCAAGAGAAATAACTGCGCATGTCTCTTCGGTTGATGGATCGATCACATCAAAATCGTGTGCAGCAGCTGGGTCGACCCAAGCGCCATTGATATAAAATTGACGGTGTTCAAGCATTGAAGGTCTCCCTGGAAAACAATATTTGCGAAGGGGCTGCCTCGCGTTTCAGCGGTACTCTGTCACTCCGATAAGGGCGGCGCAATAGAGGGGATGCGCTTCACAATAGATGCGCGTAAGTTACCATAAGTCACTTTGAATAAGACAACTGAAAGGACACCGACATGGGTCTTCGTATTAACGACACTGTTCCAAATTTTACTGCTGAAACAGATCAGGGCACGATTCAATTCCATGATTGGATCGGTGACAGCTGGGCGATTCTGTTTTCGCACCCGAAGGATTTCACCCCTGTTTGCACAACCGAATTTGGTGCTGTTGCACAGTTGGCTGATGAGTGGGATGCACGTGGCGCCAAGGTTATTGGTGTGTCTGTAGATGGCGTTGAAGACCACAAGAAATGGAAGGGCGATATCAAAACTGTTGCTGGCAAAGCAGCTGGTTTCCCGATCATCGCGGATGAAGGCCTTGCCGTTTCAAAAGCGTTCGACATGCTGCCAGCGGAAGCCTATTTGCCAGATGGCCGTACGCCAGCAGATAGCGCGACAGTGCGTTCAGTCTTTATCATTGGACCTGACAAGCAACTGAAGCTGTCTATGACGTATCCGATGACGGTTGGCCGTAACTTTGCTGAAATCTTGCGTGCGCTTGATGCGCTTCAAACTGCAGGCAAGCATAGTGTTGCGACACCTGCCAACTGGACGCTTGGTGAAGATGTGATCATTCCAGCGACAGTGTCTAACGAGGATGCTGCGGCAAAGTTCGGCGAGTTCGACACTGTCCTGCCATATCTGCGCAAAGCTAAGCTTCCGAGCTAATTTGGGCTAAGCCAAACAAAACAAAAGCCCGGTGCATGCACCGGGCTTTTCTACTCTTTACCATGTGTAGTTATGGTCTCTTTAAGAGCCGTTCTCAAAACTCTCTCAGAGATATTTAGGCCCCCACCACGAGGGAAGTTGTGGCAGGGGCCATGGTACTATCCGTGAGTGAAGGCACCATTCTTATGTTGTCTTTTTGCCTTTTCAGAGCAGTAAAAAAACGGGGAAAAGGAATGTGCTCTGCCCCGTATGGAATACCTTACTCCGCGTCGAGCAGTCCTGATTTGAACAGCACGCCAGCTGCGATTGCGCCGATGATTGGAGCAACGATAAACAGCCAAAGCTGTGCAAGTGCCGTACCACCCGCAAAGAGTGCAGGCCCAATCGAACGCGCTGGGTTTACAGAAACGCCCGTTACGTTGATCCCGACAAGGTGGATCACCACCAGTGCAAGACCGATCGCGAGACCAGCCATTGCAGATGGAGCACCTGCGCCAGTGGAACCGAGAATGACGACCATGAACAAGAACGTTGCGACGACTTCAAAGACAAACGCAGCGCCCATCGTATATTCGCCAAGATAACCTGCGCCCCAGCCATTTTGACCAAGACCGTTGGCTGCGACAGAGTAGTCTGCTTTGCCAGATGCGATTATCATCAAGACAAACGCGCCCGCGATGGCACCCGCGACTTGAGCGATCATGTAGGGAATTGCATCTGAAATGCTCATGCGACCAGAAGCGACAACGCCCAAAGTTACGGCAGGGTTAATATGGCAACCAGATACGGAGCCGATGCCGTATGCCATGCCGATCAGCGCAAGGCCGAATGCGAAACTAATACCTGTCAGGCCAATATCACTGCCTGCAATTACCGCAGCGCCGCAACCAAACAGAACGAGTGTGAATGTGCCGATAAATTCGGCCAATGGTTTTTTCATGGGATGTCCCTCCTCAATGTTGTGAGGGCATCCTTAGGGCGTGAGGCACAAAAATAACGGGGAATAGTCGTGAGTTACACGTCAAAGTCCGTGCGCGTACTCAACGAAAAAGGCCTCGATGTTTCCACCGAGGCCTTTCAAATTCATCTTCAAAAAAGATTAGTCTTCAGACTTTTCTTTTTTCTCAGCGACGACTTCTTCGCCAGTCTCCTGATCAACAACTTTCATGGACAGGCGGACCTTGCCACGATCGTCGAAACCAAGAAGCTTAACCTTAACGTCCTGACCTTCTTTAAGAACGTCGGACGGGTGGTTCAGGCGACGGTTCTCGATTTGAGAAACGTGCACCAGACCATCGCGTTTGCCGAAGAAGTTCACGAAGGCGCCGAAATCAACGATTTTCACAACTTTACCGTCGTAGACTTTGCCTTCTTCAGGCTCAGCAACGATGGAGTAGATCATGTCGTAAGCTTTCTTGATGGATTCACCGTTTGGCGAAGCAATCTTGATGATGCCTTCGTCATTGATATCCACTTTCGCGCCAGAGACTTCAACGATCTCGCGGATGACTTTACCGCCAGAACCGATGACTTCACGGATCTTGTCTGTTGGAACCTGCATTGTTTCGATGCGTGGAGCGTGCACAGAGAATTCCTGCGCGCCATCAATGGCTTTGCCCATTTCACCGAGGATATGCATGCGGCCGTCTTTGGCTTGATCCAGAGCTTTTTCCATGATGTCAGGCGTGATGCCTGCAATCTTGATGTCCATCTGAAGGGATGTGATGCCGTTTTCGGTACCCGCCACTTTGAAGTCCATATCGCCAAGGTGGTCTTCATCGCCAAGGATGTCAGACAGGATCGCGTAGGAACCGTCTTCTTCCATGATGAGACCCATCGCAACACCAGCAACTGCTGATTTGAGCGGAACACCCGCGTCCATCATGGACAGGGAGCCACCACAAACAGACGCCATAGAGGACGAGCCGTTTGATTCTGTGATCTCGGATACAACGCGAACTGTGTATGGGAAATCAGTTGCCGCAGGCAGAACCGCCTGAAGCGCACGCCAAGCCAACTTGCCGTGACCGATTTCGCGGCGGCCGGGAGGGCCCACGCGACCAGCTTCACCCACAGAATAGGGAGGGAAGTTGTAGTGCAGCAGGAAGTTGGATTTGAAGTTGCCGTGCAGGGAGTCGATGAACTGTTCATCATCGCCAGTGCCGAGCGTCGTCACAACAAGACCTTGTGTTTCACCGCGCGTGAACAGAGCAGAACCGTGTGTACGTGGCAGAAGACCTGTTTCAGACACGATCGGACGGATCGTTGTCGTGTCACGGCCATCGATACGCTTGCCTGTTTTCACAACGTCGCCGCGAAGGATACCTGCTTCGAGGCCCTTCATTGCAGAACCGAGGTTCGCATCAGCAAGTTGCTCTTCAGTGAGCGCGTCTTGGATGACAGTCCGCGCCGCAGCAACGGCCGCTGTGCGTTCTTGCTTGTCCGTGATCGCGAAAGCAGCGCGCATATCTTTTTCGCCAGCAGCTGCAACAGCGGCGGACAATTCAGAATAATCTGTTGGCGCGAAGTCGAATGGCTCTTTCGCGCAATCTTCTGCCAAGTCGATGATCAGATCGATCACAGGCTGGAAGGACTGGTGCGCGAAGTTTACGGCGCCAAGCATTTCTGCTTCGGACAGCTCGTATGCTTCGGATTCAACCATCATCACGGCGTCTTTTGTGCCGGCAACAACCAGATCGAGGCGCTGTTCAGGGTTCAAACGCAGGTCCTGCATGTCGTCCACAGATGGATTCAAGGTGTATTCACCGTCGACGAAACCGACGCGCGCACAACCGATTGGGCCCATGAAGGGCGCGCCAGAGATTGTCAAAGCAGCGGATGCCGCGATCATTGCAACGACGTCTGGGTCGTTTTCAAGATCGTGGGACAGAACTGTACACATCACCAAAACTTCGTTTTTGAAGCCAGGGACGAACAATGGGCGGATCGGACGGTCGATCAAACGCGCTGTCAGTGTTTCTTTTTCGCTAGGACGTGCTTCGCGTTTGAAGAAACCACCGGGAACTTTACCCGCAGCGTAGTATTTTTCTTGGTAGTGCACGGTCAAAGGAAAGAAATCCTGACCCGGCTTTTGTTTCTTGGCGAATGTGACAGCGGCCATAACCGATGTTTCACCAAGTGTGGCGATGACACAGCCATCTGCCTGACGAGCAACCTTGCCCGTTTCAAGAGTAAGCGTATCGTCGCCCCACTCCATCGATTTCGATGTTACGTTAAACATATATCGTTTCCTAGTTGGAAGCACTCCCGGCCCTCCGGGTCTTCCGTTCAAATAGTGGCCCCATTGCCACCGGCCTTTTGCATCGTTTTGTGTGCCAAGGCCAAAGCATCACGTCTCAGATAGCGCGCGCATATAGTATTTTAAGGGGTTTGGGAAGCGTTTCCTTTGCGGCCTAGCTAAACAAGGGTGGTCCGGCATTCCCGTCTTTTGTGGAGGTCAGGCCCATGCTCAAACCGCGCCCGATACGATGCGCCAAAGCGGACCAGGCTTTGGCAATGTCATCGTCCAATTCCTGATCTAGGACTTGATCGAACAACGCGAGCCATGGTTCGAAATGTTCAGCGTGAACATTTCCCGTTGATTGATGCACTTGCATCGGATTTCCCGAGTAACTGCGTTCCAGCAGTATTGCGTTGCGCCAGAACGCTGCGATTTTTGCCTCATGATTTGGCCAATCTTGCACGTGTTTTGCAAAGATCGGCCCGAGTGTCTTTTCATCGCGGACTTTGGCGTAGAACTTTTCAACGACGGTATCGATCTGCTCAGGGCTAATTGGAAATCGTGCCAGCATTAAACGGCGATGACCCAAACGAAAACCAAAGCAAGGACTAGGTAGATCAAGGTGTTGATCATCCAGCGAATGAGACCAGCATCGGACGATGGGTCGATACCCAACTTTTCGCAGACTTTTGTTCCGGGCCAAAGAACCATTTCAGCAATGTTCATGACGATGCTCCTTATTGCGCATTTTGCATGCGTAATTATTTAGTCGTTTTAATTGCGCATTTCAAATGCTAATTATGTCGCATGCAGTTAGACAAATATTCAGACTACGCGCTACGTATCTTGATTGCGCTCGCGGCTCATGCGCCTGACAAACTGCCGACTGTGCGGATCGCGGCGATGTATGGGATTTCAAACAACCATCTTTCGAAAATCGCGACAGAGCTTGCGCGCAACGGTTTCATCCAATCCGAACGAGGGCGGGCAGGGGGGTTAACACTCGCAATGCCCGCGGCCGACATCTCTATCGGTGGAGTGCTGCGATCGTTGAAACGTGATGTTTCTGTTGCGGAATGCTTCGGGTCGAAATCAAATTGCGCAATTGTTCCGGCGTGTGGCTTGCGAAGCCCCTTGGTCGAAGCGCAGGATGCATTTTTCGCAGTTTTGGACGGCTACAAGTTGGCGGATGTAACGCGATCAAATGATATGTTGAAAGCTCTGCTTTCTGCATCAAACGAAATCGACTAGGGGGCTCGTCTCTCCAAAAGCTGGGAGATCGTGACAAATCTGAAGCCTTGCTCCTTGAGTGCTTTGATTGCCAAAGGCAGGACTGCGCGCGACATCCCTCCTGAATTATACATAACATGAAACAAAACGATGGAGCCGGGCTTCGCCTCATTCGCAATACGATTTGCGATTTCTTCAACTGAACCGTTCCATTTTTCTGGTGCGATATCCCACATGATCGAGGCGCGATCATGCTCGGCAAGGTAGCGCGGCAAATTTACAAGTTTCTTCCCATAAGGCGGACGAAAGTGGAGTGGTTCCGTGTACCCCGTTGCCCGAATGGCCGCGTCGGTATTCTCAATTTCCTGCGCAATGCGATCCATCGACATCAAGACCATGCGCGGATGCGTGAAGGAATGATTTGCAATTTCGTACCCGCGCGCGGCGATGTCTTGGGTTAATTCGGGGTGATCACGAACAGCTTGGCCCACTAAGAAGAACGTGGCTGTCACATCTTCCTTGTCGAGTAGTTCAAGAACAGGCGCGAGGTATTTGGGGCCCGGCCCGTCATCAAAGGTTAAGGCAATAATAGGTTCGTTCGTTTCAACACGCGTGATCACGTCGCCAAACAGTTGGAAGCTAGTTGATCTGCTAACTTGCCAAAGGCCAAACATGATCGCCAGACAGAGCAGTAAAGTGAAAGAAATGAACTTAAGGCGTTTCATCGATCGAATACTTCAAAGAAAAAATTATGGTCAAAGAATACATCACCTTCGGTTAAGTTAGGTTTAAGTCAGTCGGATGATAAACATGTCGTCCTGTTTTCGAAGGCCGCGCAATTTTTAGCGCCCAGACTCGCCTGACGTCGTTCATGCCAAGATCTGGATTATCCTGCAAAAAGTCGCGTGTGTATTGATTGAATTGATTGTGCGGTTCGATTTTGCTTTGAAAATTGGGGTCAGCCTGACGCTGTTTCATCGCTCTATATTCTGCGCAAGCGTCCGCCAGTGTTTTGCCTTCATTCGCCTTAAACCAAGCCATGAACTCGATATTGAACTTGAAGTTTGCTCCTAGCTCAGACGTGAAAAATCGGCGGACGTTTTGCGTGCTCTTGTAACTGTTGGTGATAATTGTTTCGGGCGATAGCACTTCTGCGTGCCAGTCGAATTTTGATGTTTTCGCCTTCGGTCTCTGTGAAGATTGCTCGATCTGGCCAGTGTCTAAAAACAAGGCGAGCCTTTCCAGAATTTCGAATTTTGCACCGCTCACTTTTAGTCCTCGTCGCTTTGCTTCAGAGGCAAGTTCAGTCTTGAGCCAGTACCATTGTTTTAGCTCGCTGCCTGAACAAATGGTTTCAATTTTCGGCTTTTCAGGAATGGGCATACGGAGAGCTTAACAAGCCCCACAAAAGAAAACACCCGCCTTTTGAAGGGCGGGTGCTTCTAATTTCAAAATGTAAGGGGCGCTTAGCGGCGCAGGCCCAAACGTTTGATCAGGTCTTGGTAACGTGCTTCATCTTTAGCACGTGTGTAGTCCAGCAGTTTACGGCGCAGAGCGACCATTTTCAGCAGACCACGGCGACCGTGGTTATCTTTTTTGTGCGTTTTGAAGTGCTCTGTCAGCGTCGCGATGCGGGAGGACAGGATAGCAACTTGAACTTCTGGTGAACCTGTGTCGCCTTCTTTGGTGGCGAATTCTTTCATCAGACGTGCTTTTTCTTCTGGCGTAATCGACATCGGGGTCTCCTTTAAGAGATAAGAGTGAATGGCGCAGGCCGGGATATCGTCCAGCAAGGCCCATGGAGAATCGCCCTACAACATGTAGGGATGGGAGCGTTTAGGTCAGATTTCGTAGAAAAGAAAGCAAAAAAGCCTGCGAAGCGTTATGAACGCGCAATTAGGCTAATATCAGCTTGGGTTGGCACATCGCCCGTTATATGCGCAACGGTTTCGCCATCTGCGTGAATGATCCAACGTCCGGCGGCGTCCGGGTTTTCTGAAATATCAATTTCAGGGATCTCTTCGTCGCCATCATAAAGCACAACGAGCGTATCTAGCCCGCTTTCAAAGTCCCAAATCTGAGCGTGTCTAGGCATGTCTTCGCTGAGAATAGTGGTGTCTGCTCCATCACCACCCGACACTTGATCACCTGCGCCTGCAAGAATGGTATCATCACCATCGCCGCCGTTCAGAAAATCTGCACTTTGTTCGCCGTCCTCAATGCCGTTAAGGATATCGCTGCCAGCGCCAGCCATCAGTAAATCCTGACCTGAGCCGCCATCTAGCGTATCAGCGCCCTCATTCGCGACGAGTGTGTCGTTGCCTTCGTCGCCCCAAAGCGCATCATTGCCTTCGCCGCCGACTAGGTTGTCGTCACCCGTACCGCCGATCAGATGATCTGCACCGATGTTTCCAAAAAGAGTATCAGCGCCGCTCTGACCATTCAAAAGATCATCGCCCTGTTCGCCATGAAGTTCGTCTAGACCTTCGTTGCCTGACAGGTCATCGGCGCCTTCGTTACCATGCAAGACGTCGTTGCCGTCGCCGCCGTCGATAGTGTCGTCGCCATCGCGCGCTAGAACAAAATCATCACCGTTTTGCGCCTCAATCTCATCAGAGCCAGTGCTCCCGATCAGAAGATCGTCGGATTGGGTGACTTCATTTTCAAGCGTTTGCTTAATACCGTCTTCGTCGATGAAAGACAGGAAATCGGTATCCGGCAGTACATCGTCCTCTTCGACGGATTCGCCTGAACCATCGACCTCATCAAACGTGTTGGTATCGTCGCTTTCGTCTGAACCGCTTGTTGGCTCAACCAACATAAAGGAGCCAAGCGCGACCATCCCTAAGAGCCCTGCTAAAATCAGCATTGTCTACCTCAAAACCATCCAATCTTTACATTGGCTGATCTCTTAGTTCCAATCAAACTCAATTAGATCTGATGGTTAACGCTCTCTTGGTAAGCTGCCTGGGATTTCAATCCAATCAATGAGCTGTTTGGCGAAGTCCCCAATGATGGGAATAAACTCGAATTGGGATAACCACCACACGAGAAGAGACACCAAAATTGACGCGCCAAGGACAGAGCCCAACCCGAAGGCCAACCCACGGGTGAATTGGAAAAGAACAAGCCGCCACAACGAGTTGTGTACGCGAATGAAGCGGTGTTTGTTGAGGGTCTCCAGCTCTGAAGTCAACTTGTCCAATCTATCTTGAGTGTCGTCATTCATCGGAATTGTCCCAGAGCTGTGGTTGCTGTGTATAAGCGATATAAAGCGGGTGCTTTGGATGTCCTGCCTTTGATAAACCAAGGTGAAACAAAGGTTTACCCACACTTTTCAAAAGCACTTTGACAGCAGCGCCGCGGTCTCGATGCGCGCCATGTGTACCCCAAGCGGCAATAATTTGATCTGCCGCTTGGCTGGCCTCAAGGATCGCCTCGTCATTTGTCGGGCCAATAGGGTCTGATGCCGCCTTCATCGCGCGAGGGTCGGTATCGCGCCAAGCAAAAATATTCGTCACAGTAAAGCTGCCAAAGCCAAGCGCTCGCGCGCGACGTTCGCACCGCTCAACGGTTGGATCGTTTTGAACTTCTGTTGCGGTCGACGGGTTCAACATAACAAAATGAACCCGTTTACCGTTGTCATCCCAAACACGGGTTAATGAATAACGATATCGCTCGCATTCAGAATAGACTGCGGTTGAGGGCGCATCGCCTTTGGTGTGGGTGCGGGTGATCATGTGATCGTTATGCCCGAATCGCGAATGTGTGCAAACCGCTTAAGATTGGGGACGAACAAAGACACGGGACGGGTGTAGTTCGCCTGCTTTGTAGACTCCCACGGCGACCGCCTCGCCGTTGAGTGAAGCCCAAGCTTCATCGCCGTATTCGATATCACCAGCAGCGAAAACCATACCCGGATTGCCATTTCGCAACTTGGCTGCGCCATCTTCCGAACATTTCAGTTCGACAAGATCATCAAGCCCAATTTCCAAAGGCTGGATGAAGGCATCAAGTTCAGGCGTGCGCGCGAGTTCGTTGACTTGTTCAAGCGAGACGCCGTTCTCAGCCTCAAACGGACCCGACCAAATACGACGCAGTTTGAGAACATGGCCATAACATCCCAAAGCCGCGCCGAGATCGCGCGCGATAGAGCGAACATAACCGCCCTTGCCGCACGTCATCTCCAGTTCGACATGATCGTCGTCGATACGATCGATCAGCAGCAGTTCTTCGACCCAAAGGGGACGCGCTGCAAGTTCAACATCTTCGCCATCGCGCGCAAGCTTGTAGGCGCGTTGGCCATCGATCTTTACTGCAGAAAACTTGGGTGGCACTTGTTCAATATCGCCTAGAAAGCCCTGCAAAGCCTCGGCAATTTGCGTATCCTCGGGGCGCGCATCGCTTTCTTGAATGACTTCACCTTCGGCATCATCGGTGTTGGTCGCTTGGCCCAATCGCACGGTAAAGCGATAGGCTTTCAGTGCGTCGGTGATGTAGGGAACGGTTTTTGTTGCTTCGCCCAAGGCCACAGCCAAAACGCCAGTCGCTTCTGGATCAAGCGTGCCGGCATGGCCCGCCTTTTTGGCGTCCAAGGCCCATTTCACCTTGTTGACGACGGCTGTCGAGGTGATGCCTGCAGGCTTGTCGACAACCAGCCAACCAGAAATATCACGACCTTTGCGTTTGCGTGCCATGGGTCCGTCCCTCAAATGTTTGAAAGCGCCGCGTAGCGAATTGGGGCGAAGCCGTCAATTACTCGCGTGAGATAACCGTGCCCACGATAGGGCCCATGCGCCAACCCGCGCCAGAGGAACCGATTTCAGGCGCATAGAGCCGCGAAATATTCCCATCGAAATAAAGGGCATTGGGTGTCTTTAGCTCATCTTTGAAGAAAGAGCCGAATTCATGGAAGGTCACGGAATTGCGCGAGATGACGAACGTTGCTGTGCGACCATCCGCACTGACACCAACACCATTGCGAATGTATTTCGATGTGCTGTCGATCAAAAAGCGCGGGTGCAGGGCGCCATCAATGACCAACATCGGGCCGGATTGGCTCGCGAAAGAGCAATTCGGTGTATTCTTTGCAAAGGCACGAGATTCCACAACATGCGCGCGCCGCTCGCCGATACAAAAAACGCCGTTGGGAAGCAGTCCAAAATTTCCGGGGCCGTCGGACGTGATGAGGCGTTGTTCTTGCGTTTGGCCTTCAAGGTAAAGTCCTACAGGTGCGCGATCATCATGATACATGCCTGCGTTCATGCCGAACTCAAGCTTTTTACCTTCTGCTCGGAGATCGGAATCGACTGAAGAAAAATGACCGTGTTTTTCGCCGTTGGTGTCGTTCAGAAACAGGCGCAGATCTTCGGTGGTCAGATCAACCTCGCAAAGCGCAAAGCGATTGCCCTCATATCGAACATCGCTGCATTCAGCGGTCAGCGCAGGGCCAGCCAGAACGAGTAGCAATGCCGACAGCCGCCAGATCATTCTGCGCCTTCTCCGTCCTCGTCTGCAACCGCTTCAATATCGCGGCGCACATCTTCTTGGGACAGCAAACGACGGGTTTCATCCATGCGATCAAACGTTTCATCAAGACGGAACCGCAGATCGGGGGAGTGTTTCAGCGCGAGCTTCTTGTTGATCAGATGGCGCAACTCACCCTTGTTCTTAGCCAAAAGCGCGACAACATCGCCCTTGTCTGAGCCACCGAGGGGCAGCGCATAAACAGTCGCGACGCGTAGGTCGGGGGTCACGCGGACCTCGCCAACGGTGACTGACAAACGGTTTAGGTCAGGGTCATGTACCTCACCGCGCTGGAGCAACTCAGACAGCGCGCGACGTATCAATTCGCCAACTCGAAGTTGACGCTGGGAAGGGCCGGAGCCACTGGAGAAAGATTTCTTAGCCATATCCCCCATCTAAGCACTATCGCGGGCTTTGCCAAGCTGCGCGGCGCAGGGTAAGGAAGACGAAAGAAACGAAGGATATTTCGATGACCGATACAGTAGGGATTGTGGTGACCGGCGCATCTGGCCGCATGGGTCAAATGTTGATCCAAACCATTCAAGAAAACCCAGCAACCCATCTTGCTGGCGCGTTGGAGCGTCCGGGCCATGACTGGGTGGGCAGCGATATCGGTGCAAAGATGGGCGGCGCTGAGATTGGTGTAGTGGTTAGCGATAACCCTGCTGAGGCCTTTACCAAAGCGCAAGCTGTTGTTGATTTCACAGCGCCTGCCGCAACTATTGCCTTTGCTGAAATGGCGGCTGATGCGGGTATTGTGCATATCATCGGAACGACCGGATTTGCCGATAGCGATTTGGAGGCGATTAAAGCGTCATCGCAAAAGACGACGATCATGCGCGCTGGTAATATGTCGCTTGGCGTGAATCTGCTGACACAACTCACAAAGAAGGTCGCAGCAGCGTTGGACGAAGATTTCGACATCGAAGTGATCGAAGGCCATCACAACATGAAAGTTGATGCACCCTCTGGCACGGCGCTGATGTTGGGCGAAGCTGCCGCCGAAGGGCGCGGCGTTGCGCTCAAGGAAGTGCGTGACAGTGGGCGCGATGGAATCACGGGTGCACGTAAACGTGGCGATATTGGCTTCACGGCTATTCGCGGCGGTGACATCGTTGGCGAGCATGATGTCATGTTCGCCGCTGCTGGCGAACGTATTATTCTGCGCCACCTCGCGACTGATCGCCGTGTGTTTGCACGCGGTGCGATCAAAGCGGCGATTTGGGGTCAGGATCAGGCACCGGGCGAATACGATATGCTCGACGTACTTGGCCTAAAATAACTCTCGAGCGTCGCAGTTAAAAATCGACTGCGATGCCTTTTCTTTCCCAATCGCCGAAGCGAACAGGCTCTGGCCCATTGCGACCACCAAGTTCCGTCGCAAGCTCTAGATCTTTCGCTGCCTTGCGACGCTCTTCCGCTTCGGCAAGCGCGCGTTTCGCGGCGTCAGTCAGGTTGTTTTGACGGTTTTCTTTGGCGCTGCTCATCGGGCGCTCCTTTCCTTGGCGTGTGACCCTTGATATACGCCGTCCGTTACGAACAGCAAGTATCGCAAAGGGCGACATGAATGGCAGACAACGGTGTAGCAGCACGGCGCGCGGCAGCAGGATTGCTGGGGCAGGTGCTCGGGGAACAGCAAATGCTTTCGGAAGCGTTGGGTGCGCCCTTTGTTCAAAAACTGCCGTTTGATGAGCGCGCGCGGGCGCAACGTCTTGCGACTGAAACGCTCCGTTCGCTGGAACGTGTTGATCGTGTGCTGAAACCGTTTTTGCGGAAAAGCCCGCCATTGGCGGTAAATAACGTATTGCGCATAGCTACTTACGAACTTTGCACCGGCGGTGCAGCGCATGGTGTTGTGAATGATGCAGTCAGCAGCGTGGGCGCGAATAAGCGTACAGCGCAGCTCAAAGGGTTGACCAATGCAGTTCTGCGGAAGGTTGTAGAGAAAGGCCCAACAGAGTGGGCAAAGCTACGCGTACCGCGCTTGCCCAAATGGCTGCGTGGCCCGCTGGTAAATGCATATGGCAGCGAGAGCATCGGTGCGATTGAGCGCATTCATTTTGCAGGTGCGCCGCTGGATTTGACGGCCAAGGGTGAGAGCGCTGCATTGGCAAAGGCTGTTGGTGGGACGTTGCTCGACACAGGTTCCGTGCGAATCAGTGACGCTGTGCAGGTGTCCGCATTGGCGGGATATGAAGAGGGCGATTGGTGGGTGCAAGATGCTGCGGCCGCTTTGCCTGTCGAAATCCTTGCGCCAAAGGCCAGTGAAAAGATCATCGATCTTTGCTGTGCGCCGGGCGGTAAGACGATGCAAATTGCAGCAAGCGGTGCGAGCGTTACGGCTGTTGATACATCAGAGCGCCGAATGCAGCGTGTTCGCGAAAACTTGGAACGCTCCAAGCTGAACGCGGAACTGGTTGTTGGCGATGCTTTGGACACAAGCGGTCAATATGATGCGGTCCTGCTCGATGCGCCATGTTCTGCTACCGGAACGATTCGACGTCACCCTGATTTGCCACTGGTCAAAGATGGCTCCGAATTTGGTGAACTAATCGAGCTACAAGCGCGTATGTTGTCCCATGCGATAACCTTGTTAAAGCCCGGTGGGCGTTTGGTATTTTGCACCTGTTCGCTACTGCCCGACGAAGGAGAATGCCAAGTCGAAGACTTGTTGGATATGCATCCGGAACTGGAAATCGACCGCGATGCTTTGAAAGTTGCAGGGATAGACGCAGATTGGATCACTGAAGAGGGTGGCTTGCGCCTGAGGCCTGACTATTGGGCCGAGATCGGCGGAATGGATGGATTTTACATCGCATTGCTTCGCAAACCTGTTTAGCGCGCTTTTTCTGCGGTGACTTTGTGCCATTTAGGGGGTAAGCTTCCCTAAAGAAAACGCGCCACAAGAGCGTATAAGGCAGAGCAGATGTCTAGAGCTAACAAATGGTCGGCGCGGATTAACCGTGCCATGCATGGCGTTCACGCACGCCTTGTCACGCGCCAAACGGCAGCGACTGGCTTTGTGTCGCAACCTGAACCCCGCACTATCGGTAGCTTTGCCAAAGGTCGGCAATTGTCGGCTGGAAATATTCTTTTTGCGGGACACTTGTTCGAAGCACCTTCCGAGAGCCTGTGGAAAATTCCGCCGCCCGATCCAGTCTTTGCAGATGAAGCGCATGGATTCAGCTGGCTTGATGATTTGGCAGCTGTCGGTGATTCCTCAGCGCGGGAAACGGCAGAGATGTGGGTTTGGGATTGGATCGACACCTACGGGCGCGGCAAAGGGCCGGGTTGGGTGCCGGGGCTAACAGGTCGCCGTTTGATCCGCTGGATCAATCACGCACTGTTTTTGTTGCGTGGACAGGACAGTGACGCCTCAAAGGTGTTTTATCGCTCATTGACCCAACAAACGAAGTTTTTATCGCGTCGTTGGCACAAAACTGAACCCGGTTTGGCGCGGTTTGAGGCGCTGACGGGGATGATTTACGCAGGCCTATCGCTTAGCGGTATGGAGGCACATGTTACGCCAGCGGTCAAAGCCTTGGCCCGTGCCTGCGACGAGCAAATCGATGCAGAGGGTGGTCTGCCGACGCGCAATCCCGAAGAATTGCTTGAGGTCTTTACGCTTATCACTTGGGCGGCGGTCAGTTTGCGAGAAGCGGGCATTGTACCGCCTGCTGATCATCTCGCTGCGATCGAACGCATCGCCCCGGCCCTGCGCACGCTGCGCCATGCTGACGGCGGGCTCGCACGCTTTCATGGCGGCGGGCGCGGTATCGATGGACGTTTGGATCAAGCGCTTCAGAATTCCGAAGTGCGGCGCAGCCAATCTGACGGATTGTCGATGGGCTATGCGCGTTTGTCCGGTGGTCGAACGAGCCTGTTGATTGATGCGAGCGCCCCGCCAAAAGGGGATGCATCGCACAACGCCCATGCGTCGACCCTTGCGTTTGAGATGACGTCAGGACGCCGTCCTTTGATCGTGAATTGTGGATCGGGCAAAGTGTTTGGCGAAGAGTGGCGCCGCGCGGGACGTGCGACGCAATCTCATTCTGTCTTATCGATAGATGGCTATTCCAGCGCGCGCTTCGCGGCAGTGGGCAGTAGTAAACGCAAACAAGAATTGCTGGTCGACTCACCTAAACATGTTCCTGTCCAAGTAAGCCAAGCGCCAGATGGCATGCGCATTCAGGCGGGGCACGATGGGTATGACACGACACATGGCCTGACACATGCGCGCACATTGGAGCTAACTTTCGATGGTCGTGGGCTTG